>NZ_JBDGTV010000007.1:0-115285 GCF_042216475.1 Halosegnis sp. | reverse complement strand
CGACACCGACCGACAGCGAGACGACACCGACCGACAGCGAGACGACACCGACCGAATCCCCCACAGCAACTCCCACCTCCACCCCCACAGCGACGCCAACTCCAACCCCGACGCCGACGGACGACGGCATCCTATAAACTACCCCACCCTACTCCCTCGCTACGCTCGCCCCTTGAGGTCGGAGGCCCCCAGTTGAATTACGTTGAGCCTGGACCGCGGCTATCCATGCACCGAGCGGCAGGTCTTTCTGCGGGCCCGAGGAAGCCGGAGTATGGTCACCCTCGGGCTCGTCGTTGCCCAGTACAACAAGGAGCGTGGGGTTACCCACGAGATGGAGGGAGCGGCACGGGAGGCGGCCGCAGAACGGGGCGCGGAGATACGCGAGACGGTTGAGGTGCCGGGCGCCTACGACGCGCCACTCGCGGCCGACCGGCTCGCGCGCCGGGAGGACATCGACGCAGTTGCCGTGCTGGGTGCTATCGTCACCGGAGACACCGACCATGACGAGGTTATCGGCCATGCCGCCGCCGGGCGACTGGCCGACGTGTCGCTGGAGCGCGACACGCCCGTCGCCTTCGGCGTCACTGGGCCGGGGATGAGCGCCGCTGAAGCCGCTGAGCGCATCCCGAAGGGACGCGAGGCGATCGAGAGCGCAATCGACCTTGCAGAGGAACTTGAGGACGTACATCCATGAACAGGACATTCGCGGACCGAGTCGGGCGTGTAGAACCGAGCGCAACATTAGCAATTTCGAACGCGGCCGCAGAACTGGAGGCCGACGGCGTCGATGTCGTGGATTTGTCTGTCGGTGAGCCGGACTTCCCAACCCCTGAGAACGTCGTCGCCGCCGGCAAGCAGGCGCTTGACGACGATCACACTGGCTATACCCCCTCCAGCGGTATCCCCGAGCTAAAGCGAGCGGTCGCCGAGAAGTTCGCTGACGACGGGCTATCGTACGACACCGACCAGATAATCGTGACGCCGGGCGGCAAGCAGGGACTGTTCGAGACGTTCATGACCCTGCTGGACGACGACGATGAGGTCGTCCTATTGGACCCCGCGTGGGTGAGTTACGAGGCGATGGCGAAACTGGCGGGGGCAGACATCAGCCGCGTCGACCTGACGCCGCATGAGTTCCAACTGGAGCCGGCGCTTGAGCAACTGGCGGCGACGGTGACCGACGACACCACGATGCTCGTCGTGAACAGCCCGTCGAACCCGTCGGGCGCCGTCTTCTCTGACGCAGCACTCGAGGGGGTGCGCGACATCGCTGTCGATCACGACGTGACCGTCGTCTCCGACGAAATATACCAGCGAATAGCCTATGATGAGGAACCCACTTCGCTCGGCAGTCTCGACGGGATGGCCAATCGAACAGTGACGCTGAACGGCTTCTCGAAGGCGTACTCGATGACGGGCTGGCGGCTCGGCTACGTCGGTATGCCTGGTTCGATGGCCGAGCAAGCCGGCAAAATACACGGGCACAGCGTCTCATGTGCGGTCAACTTCGTGCAGCATGCTGGCGTCGAGGCACTGAAGAACACCGACGAGCCCGTCGTTGAGATGCGCGAGGCGTTTCGGGAGCGGCGTGACATGCTACTCGACCTCTTTGCCGACCACGGGAAGGAGGTGCCTCACCCAGACGGGGCCTTCTACATGATGCTCCCTGTCGACGAAGATGACACCGCATGGTGTGAGGGAGCCATTGAGGAAGCCCACGTTGCTACCGTCCCGGGCAGTGCGTTCGGGACGCCCGGCTACGCGCGGCTCTCCTATGCGGCCAGCGAGGAGCGACTCCGCGAGGGGGTTGCCCGGCTGGCCGAGCATGGTTACCTGTGACCATCAAGATACGCCTCGACGATGCTCCGCTCTGCCCGCCGAAGATGGTAGTGGAGCGTTGCCGCCGAGATATCGAGCCGCTCCGCCACCTCCTCGGCAGTCGCATCGCGAGGCCACTCGAAGTAGCCCGCCTCGAAGGCAGCCGCGAGCACGTCTAACTGGCGGTCGGTAAGGACCGTCTCTTCGGCCCACCCTTCGTCCGGACCGGACGGGTCCCCTAACGTCCGTTTCGCCACCAGCCGCGTCTCGGGGTAGATGGACTGAATGCGGTCTAAGACTCCTCGAATGTCTGTCCCGGGAGGAGCTGTTGCCGTGACGACGGCCGCCTCGCCCCCGGTGCCGATTTCCTGTATCTCCGCGCCGGCCTCAAGGAGCGTCCCCACCGCAGACCTAGAGAACGTCACCTCGTAGAGCGATGCCTCGGGGTCGACCAGCCGACACGAACGCACGTTGTCGGCCTGCTCCCACTCCTCAATGACGCGCTCGGAAGGTGCTCCAGTGATCGTAAAATACTCGACGACGTCACCATCGTCGTTCTGTGTCATTCGCTCCATGTGCCCCTCAGCGCCAGTCTCACGGGCCAGCACGGACAGCGGCACTTCCTCACCAGTCTGGCGAAACTCCAGTTCGACGCTCGGCTCCGAGATGACGAGCCGTTCGGTACGTGCGGCACCGATAGTGATGCCCGCAACCCGACCCAACTGCTCGAGCGCATCCAGTTCCACCTCGTCGAAAGCGTTTGCGCGGTCCGTGTAGACGACGAGTGTCGAATGGACCAATCCGTCCCCGCCGATAGGGATGGCAGCGCCCGCGACGACGCCATGGTCGGCGGCGAATTCGCGGACCGGTGCCGGCAACTCCGAGGTGGGAATATACTGAACCACCTGGGTTTCACCGGTTTCGACAGCCGTCTGAGCGGGGGGGTCCTCGCCGAGTTCGTCATAGAGGTCACGGAGCGCTTCAATGGAGCCTGTCGCCGGTCCAACGGTGGTGGTGGGTGCGATGGTACCGTCGGCGTCAAGATGGCCGACCCAGACGCCGCGGTAGAGACCGGAGTTGGTGAGTCGCCTGCAGAGGGCCTGCTCTATCTCCGCACGGCTGCCGGCCGCGACGAGCGCGTCAACGGTATCGCCGACCGTCTCCACCACTTGCCGGTATGTGTCGAGTCGATCAGCGTCATCGTGGCGGCCTACCTCGCGGGCGACGCCCGTAACGCCACGAGGTGGCTCTCCTGTCGCTGCGATGTCGTGGTGATGGACAACCGTCTCGCCAGTCTTCGTCCGGAGCCGCAGTTCACCGCGCCATTCACCGCCCTCCCGGACGGCGGCTCGTGCCGCCCGCGCCTGGTCGTGGTCCGCCTCCACCAACAGGTCGCGGACATTCATGCCGTCGAGTTCCGCGTCGTCGTAGCCAGTCGCCTCGGCGAAACCCCGGTTCCACCACCGGAGCCGGCCATCGAAGTCGAGGTGGTAGACGAGCGCGGGGACGGCGTCGAGCGTCGTCGAAGGGAGGGCAACCCCGTCGGCCTCGACGTACTCCGAGGGAGCGTCTCGCATACCGGATAACGGAGGGGGAGCGACTAAAAACTGGCCGGCAGCCTTACTCCGCCGGCGTCGACGTGAGCGCCTCGTCGAGTTCCGCCTCGCCCATCTTCTCGACGAGCGCGTCGAGCACCGCCTCACGGGCGCCGGGGACGAATTTGATAGAGCCGACGACGAGATGGCCGCCGCCGCTGACGCCCGCGCCGGGCAGCTCCTCGGTTAGCTCTGTCACCATCTGCGGGATATCCAGCCGAACACCGTCCGACCGGAGCACGGCGAAGTCGGGCCCGTAACCGATAGTGATGACCGGGTCGCCCGTCTCTTCGACCTTCCGGTCGTGTATCTCGCCGGTCGTCTTCCCCGGCGCGGGGTAGATGAACCGATGGGCGTACTCGTCGACATCGACCCGGTAGAGGTGAGCGTCGTTGGCGAGCAACTCGTGGTCGATGTGCGCGAGCGCGTCCGCAACCTGTCGCTCGACGTCCCGCTCGGCTCGCGAGGAGAGAAAGTCGACAAGTTCTGCGTGCCGTTCGGCGTCGTCACCGAGATTCAGTGTGTCTTCGATGAGCGCATCTCCGGAATCATACCGGAGCCAGTGGGCCGCATAGTCGAGCGCCTCACCGATATCACGCAGATCCGACTCTTCGTAGCCGGCCTCGCGAGCCAGTGCGAGATAGTCGTCCATCGCGTCGGCCTCCGACCGGTCAGAGAGCCCGGCGACCGCGGGGACGTGTTCGAGTGACTCTGACAGCGATGGGTCGATCATCCGCGCGAGCTCGACGCACATCATCCCCGTCGTCACCCGGTAGTCTTCGCCATGAAGATACGGGTTGACATGGGCGTTGACTAACGGCTCGACTGCGTCTGGGTCGGGGTGGTGGTGATCAACGACGACCACCGGGATATCGTACTGGGCGAGCGCACGGTAGGCAGGAGTATCCTCTTCGGTGGAGCCGTTGTCGAGCATCAACAGAAGCGGGAGCTTTTGCCCATGTCGCTCGCGGTCCTCTAGCGAGTAGTTCAGATCACGGGTGACGTCCTCCATCTCATAGAACGGCGCCTTCGAGGGGAGACGGCGGAACAGATGACGCGGCGCCTCGGCATCCTCGTGGACCTCGGCGATAAAGTTCTGGAGCGCGAGCTGGACCGGAACGGACGCACACATCCCATCGCCATCCGCGTGGTGGCGCATCCGGATTGGACGGGCCTCGAGCACCGCGCGGCGGAGCCGCTCGGCAACGTCGACCAGTTCTTCACGAATCGGTTCGAACGCCGGCCACTCGACGAGCGGATCGACATCGGCAGGGGCGGCCGTCTCCGCGAGTTGTGTCTCCAGCCGGTCGCGCACTTCGGTGGCGGCTGGCTCCTCAAGTCGGGCAAGGTCGTCAACCTCGACCTGGAGCGCGCCGTCACGGGTCTCCACCTCGCCGCTGACCCGGATGATGTCATCTACCTCGATGTCAGGGTACGCGCGGACGCCCGCCTCTTCGAAGGCTGCACAGGGCACGACGCCGGTGCCGTCCTGGATTTGGAACAAGGTGGGCCCGCCGGTCTGCTTAATGCTGACAACCTCACCTTCGATATGGACGGCGCGGCCAACCCGTTCACCGAGGTCTGCCACACCGACATCGTCGCCGTGGGTCACCTCGGCGGTGGTCGGGTCTGTAGGGGCGGCCTCGTGGAAGGCGAGATCGCCATTCTCGCGTATCTCCGCAAGCTCGACTATGAGTTCGTCGCCAACATCGTAGTCGCCGTCAAGCACGGAATCGTGCACGAGCCCGGAGACGTGCTCCGAGAGGTCGACAAAGACGCCGTACTCGACAGTACCGTTGACCGTCGCGTGGTAGAGCGTTCCCTCCTCGATATCTTCGAACGTACAGTCGGGCGCGAGCCGGTAGACGATAGGGCCCGAGCCGCCCGTATCGGCCGCCTCGCCGGTGTCTGCAGGTGGAACCATTTATACCGTGCTGGGGCCCGTCCGCGGTTAAGGTTTGTTACTTGCCCGTCCACCGCAGCAACAAGAGGCGCCCGCAGGCGCCGGGTTTCGCCAATCCAGGTCGATAGCGCACGTCAGCGATGGGGCCTATCGGAACCCTTAGTTGTAGGCCGGCCCGATATCAGCCATGCGGCTGTTCCGGTCGAGCGATGTCGTCGCCATCGCTGAGGACGCACTCTCTTTCGTGCTGTCGGCGTCTGCGGACGCCCACCCCAATGAGTATATGGGGCTGTTGCGTGGCGAGGAGGCAGCCGATCTCGGACTCGACCGAACCGGCATCATCATCACTGACGTGCTGGTCATTCCGGGGACGGAGTCGAACCCCGTCAGCGCTACCGTCAAGTCGAACATGATCCCCACTGGCTCGGGGAGCGTCGGCTCCGTCCACTCGCATCCGAATGGCGTCCTTCGGCCATCAGACCAAGATGTCCAGACGTTCGGCCGCGGCAAGGTTCACATCATTGTCGGCGCACCGTACGGTCATGGCGACTGGCAGGCGTTCGACCGCGAGGGGGAGCCCCGCGAGTTGGAGGTGGTCGACGTACCGCTCCCCGAGGACGCCTTCTTTGACTTCACACAGGCGGATATCGACGCGGAGCTGGGTGACCAGCGATGACACGGGTCGTCGCGCAGGGTACGTTCGACCTGCTCCACCCTGGTCACCTTCACTACCTCCGCGAGGCAGCCGAACTGGGCGACTCGTTACACGTCATCGTCGCGCGCCGCTCGAACGTCACCCACAAGGAGCAACCATTGCTCCCGGATCGCCAGCGGCGCGACATGGTGGCGGCCCTCGATCCGGTCACCGAGGCTCACCTGGGTCACGAGGAGGACATTTTCGTTCCCATCGAGCGTATTGACCCAGCCGTCATCGTTCTTGGCCATGACCAGCATCACGACGACGATGCCATCCGGCGAGCGCTGGCTGACCGCGGCATCGATAGCGAGGTAGTACGAGCTGACCCTCGCGAGCCTGCCTACGAGGATGAGGTGCTCTCGACGGGCAAAATAATTGAGCGCGTCTGCGAAGAGCGCTGTTGACATCTCCGAATCGAAGCCGACCAAGACCAAGCACGAGCAGACTGCCGACCACCGCGGCAACGAGCGTCGAATCGTTCGCGTGGCAGGTGGGGCTCGTCCTGGAAGGGCAACGGTATCGGCGACCCAGAGCGGATGGAGGGGCGATTGCAAT
The DNA here is from genome assembly GCF_042216475.1 of Halosegnis sp. Lineage (NCBI taxonomy): Archaea > Methanobacteriati > Methanobacteriota > Halobacteria > Halobacteriales > Natronomonadaceae > Halosegnis > Halosegnis sp. The sequence continues at coordinate 108,717 of NZ_JBDGTV010000007.1, read as the reverse complement.
ACGATCCGTGTCTGAGCCGGCTAGCCTCGGGAGGCGATCAGGCTGCGTGGGCGGCCGTGTCGAGTGCGTCGCGCGACCGCTCGGCCTCCGTCTGGACGATGAATGAGCGGTCATCGGCGTATGCAGCAGCTTCCTCAAGAGCACGCTCGGTTCCAATCTGATACAGCGCCCACGCAGCCGCCGCGCGGACGCTGTCTTCGCTGTCGTCCGCAAGAGTGTCTGCCAGCGGCTCAACGGCACGGGTGTCGCCGATACGGCCGAGCGCACGGGCGGCCCGCGAGCGGACCTCGGCATCCTCCGCCACGAGCCGATTTGCAACCGGCCCCGTCGAATCTTGGGAGCCGATATCGCCCAGCGCCCGGAGCACGACACGCTGGAGCGGTGGGTTCGACTCATCTTGGATGTATTCATGGAGCGTCTCACAGGCGTCGTCGTTGCCAATTTTTCCGAGCACCTCGATAGCCGGCCGGTCGCGCCGCTCGGCAAGTTCCATCATCGCGTCGTACGCCTCCAGTGGACCCATCCGGCGAAGCGCCTCAATGCAATTGTCCTGCATGAACTCCGACTCCAGCTTCTCGAGAGCCATCAGGATCCGCTCGGGATCATTCTCCTGTTCGGCGATGCGTACGACGCCCAACTCCGGCGGGAAGTCTTTCCGGTTGCGTGATTCCAGTCGGTCGTAGAAGCCTCGGGCAGTCAGTTGTTCGACCACCGAGAGGTCGTCCCACACTTCGGCATCATCGAGCTCCGCTGTCAGCGTCTCGGCAGCGTCCAGCAGCGTCGCGATAGTCTCGGCGTCGTCGTCAGCGTCCAGTGCCGCCGTCTCGACCGTCTCACCAGCGGCCGTCAGCGCGTCGCTATGTGCCTCTGGGAACGAACCATCTACACCGGTATCCGCGTCGACGGCCGCCGCTGCCCGCTCGAGGAATGACTCGACGGCTGCGGCCGCCTCGGCTTCGCCATCCTCGGTCCACTCTGCGTCCGTGAGCGTCGCCGCGGCCGCTTCAAGTTCCGTGACGACATCCTCACCGTACGGGCCACGTGCCGTCTCGAGTTGCTCGCGGACATCAGCGAGCCGGTCCTCAAGCCGGTCGCGGGGTGCCTCTTCGTCGTCCTCGGCCTCCGGGAACGTCGCTGCCTCTAGCTTTGTCTCGATGTCGTCGAGGTCAGCAGCCACCTCGTCGAGGGCTGCTTCCGTCTCGGCCTCTTCGATGGCTGCGTCGGCGGCGTCAAGCCGCTTGTCCAGCGTCTCGGGGGTGACGTCGACGGCCGTCGGCTCTTCGCTGGGCTCGTCCGGAGTGTCGGACGCTTCGACAGTTGCCGACTCATCGGCATCATCCGCGGGCTCCGGCTCGTCGTCCCCGTCATTCATACCTGCTTTTCCGTCGCTTCCCGAAAAGAGCGTTTCCCTTCAGTCCGCCCGCCAGTAGAACTGCGGCGAGAGGAAGAGGTACGCAAGTGCGCAGATGAGCAACGCAAGCGGAAACGCTGACCCAAGGGCGCGAGGAAACAGCACCGCGAGCGCCTGTACGCCACCGAGCACGAGTGCGTCGCCCGCGAGCAGGTCTGGGTAGGTGACGGGCACCACCATCGCGACGGCGAGCACGCCTGTCGCAGCTACAGCGAGTGCCGGCCCCGGGACGCCCCACAGGACACTGCCGGTCGTGGTCGCCTCCGCTAGCAGCAGTGCGGCTAATAACGTCGCTGCGAGCGTTGTCTGGACTCCCTCGGTTGTGTAATCGTCGGCATCGTGGGCCGCGTACATTCCCAGTCTGAGAACGCCTGCGCCAACAAATACCGCGCCGACGAGCAAGGTCGTCCCGATCCGGACCGGGTCGAAGCCCCACAGCCCACGGGCGAGTGCAAACGTGAGCAGGGCGGGCGCAACGGCGAACGTAGCGACGTCTGCCAGTGAATCCAGCATTGGCCCGGCCTCAGAAGAGCCGTAGCGGCGCGCCAGTACCCCGTCGAGACCATCGGCGATGGCCCCAAGCAGGATAAGCCGCGCGGACAGCGACGGTGAGACAAACGCCGCAGCGGCCGCGGCGAAGCCCAGCGACGCGTTCGCTGTCGTGACAGCGTCCGCGATGGAGAGCCGCCCGAGCCGGGCCTGCATACCTCGCCGGTCGGCGGTGCGGGCCTTATTCCGTTCGCTTCCGGCCGCGACCATGCCGCACTTGTTGCTGAGGCCCCCACGACTGGTATGCGACGCCGGAACCTCTTGGCGACGGTCGGCGCGGGCGCGGTTGCGCTCGCCGGCTGTTCAACCGGGCTCGCGGACGACGAGTACGATGTGGGGATGACTGCGAACCAGTTCCAGCCCAGCGAAGTGACTGTTTCGGCCGGCGACCGACTCGTGTGGGGCAATCCAAGTTCTCGCGGCCACAGCGTCACCGGCTACCAAGCGTCGATTCCAGACGGGGCGGCCTACTTTGCGTCCGGCGGGTTCGACTCCGAGCAGGCTGCCCGCGACGGCTATCCAAACCGTGGAAACCTCGTACCTGGTGACACGTACGCACACACCTTCGAGGTGCCCGGAGAGTACCGCTATTTCTGCATCCCTCACGAGCGGGTGGGGATGGTCGGCACTGTCGTCGTGGAGTGAGGGCGCAGCCGCTGACGCCCGACGATTCGAAGAAGGCGAGCGGCGCTACTCGTCGTCGAGTTCGACGTCCTCCTCGTCGACGTTGACGGCGGCAGCCTCTTCCTCGGCGACTTCCTCGGGGCGTGCCTCGAGGGTGAGCTTCTGTATCTCCACACGCCGCAGCGGGTAGATGGTCTTGGCCTCGTTGTAGATGGCCGACGAGAGCCGCCCCTCGACGACACTGTCAACGACATCCGCGAATGTGTGCTCGCGGGCCGTCTCGCGCACAAGCCGGGACATCGCCTTGCGGATGGCTCGTTCCTGGCTGTGGTCAGCCTTCTTGGTCGTGAACGCGACCGGCTGAATCTGGATTCGGTAGTCGTCGCTTGTCAGTATCGTCTCGAAAGCCTCCACCTTCGAGGAGCCACGGCGGACGAGCGAGCGGAGATAATCGCGGGTAAGCTCGTGCTCGATGAACTCCGTATAAGCTGCGTCCGAGCCGATATCGGTAATCCGGAAGGTGAGCTTCGTGTTATTCTCGCTTGCCGTATCCTCCAGTTCACCGAGCGTCGTCTCGATGGTTCGGTCGTAGAGCTGTTCTGGTTCGTCCGCAGGGGTCTCACCGAGTTCGGCCCGGTCGAACTGTTCGGGGGCCATAACGGTGTACCACTGCTTCTCTTGCTTCTGTCGTGAGACGCTTCTGTCACTCATGATTAGTGTTGGTGTCGTCGGTATCTGCAATCACGCGTTGAGCAACCGCGAGGTTGCTCACGTAGTCGTCCGTCGTCGTCGCGAGGCCGCCGGTGGTTGGCCGCTCCACGGTCGTCACAACCGTCGACCCCTCGACGCGGGTTGTCATCTCCTCGGTGTTGTCTGGCGCGATAGCGGCGGCCACCCATTCGGGATAATCGTGAGTTGTGCGGATGCGCGCCTGGCGACGGTCGTTCATGTGAGTCGTCGCACCTCCGTCTCCAGTCGGTCGGTCTCAATCCCTGTAATCCGGCCGCTTGTCGCACGCGCGACGGCCTCGGCTGGCGTCGCGCGTGCAAGGTCGCGGGCAAGATCGGCAGCGTCCGTTCCGTACAGCGCAGCCGTCTTGCCGCCGACGGCAAGCGCGAGCGGTTCCGGCGAGCGGAATGCCCATGCGAGACGTGCGACGGTGCCGAGCGGCGCGTCGCCGCTGGTCCGCACGACAAACAGCCCGTCGTGGCGAGCCGTTGCCCCCTCGTGGAGAGCGGCATGGGCCGTCTGACCGTGGTCACGCCACGCGGTCAGCGCCTCCGTTGCGTGTGCGGAGTCGCCCTCTCCGCGGGCCGTCCCGACAGCGAGGGCAACGCCCAGTCCCGGTGCCGTCCGCGCGCAGGCGTCGAGCACGTCGGCGTAGCCACCGAGCGTGTGGAACGGACCGCCGGCGTATGGCCGGAGCGACCGCTCGATCTGTTCTGTCGCCCGCTTGGTCGCGTCGGCGGTCGCCGTCACAGCGACAAGCGAGGCGAGCTGTCTATGGGCCGTCTCGTCAAGCGACTCCGGGAGCGACAGCCGCGCGAGCGCGTCGCCCGTCGCGGCGGGGTCCCCAGAGAACCCCGCGTGGACCAGCGTCGAGTGGGCCAGTCCATCGACAGGGTCAGCAACCGGCGTCGCTACGCCGGGTCGACGGGTCAGCTGCGACTGCGCGGCCTCGTAGAACGGCATGTCACCACCGGGCGTGTGGCCGGCGGCAACGGCCCCGGCCATCGCAAGGAGCGGGTCCGGGTCGGCGCCAAGTGCGCGGGCTGCGTCGTACGCTGTCGCCGACAGTGGCCCGTCAGTCACGGCCACATCGCCGCCGTCGCTCCCGAACGCCACCGTCAGGTCGGCGTCTGTCGCGGGTGCCGCAGGGAACGGGGCGACCGAGGCGTGGAATGGGACGCCGGCCGCACGCAGCGCTGCACCCAACTGGCCAAGGGCCGCGAGGGCGTCGCCGTCGGCCGTCGCCGTCAGCCGGACGAGGCCGGCATTCCGACAGGCGACCGCGACGCTCTCGGCCGGGGCAGGCGCATCGGAGCGGCCGGCGGCGGACATCGTTACTCGGTGAGTTCGACGGCGACGTCGTACGAGTAGCTGAACTCCTCGTCGAGCTCGTCGCCGCGGTAGTAATCAATCAGTCGCCGGATTTTCGACTCGGTGTTCTGGAGCGCGCGCTTGTTCTGGTGGTCGGTTGGGTTCTCATCGATGTGGTCGCGGAGTCGCACCGCCCGAGCGAGCAGGTTGCGCAGGTCCTCGGGTACCTCCAGGGCAACGTCGTGTTCGTCAAGGATCTCGCCGATTTTCTTATCGGTCGCAGCCTTCACGTCGGGAATCGGCGTTCCTTGGACGCCCTCGTCGCGCAGCTTCATGCCGATTTGGGAAGGGTCATACCCCTGTTCGGCCAGCTCCACGACGCGCTCCTCGATGGCGTCGGTGTCTACGTCACTCCACTCTGGTGGGTCATCTGCCGCCGGGCGGTCCGATCCGGACGAGCCACGGCGACGGGTGTGCATTCGTGCCATTGGTCGGATTGAACGGCTACGAGCCGCTGGTGACGCTCGTGGTCGGGTGGCGACCGAGCACTCCCGCAATCCCAAGCCGTCAAAAGACGGCGAGTCGGACTTGCGGCCGTGCCGTTCCTACAAGAGGGTGGCCGCTCGTACACTTAGAGGTTGCTACTCGCCAGTCGAGTCCCGCGGCTTCGATGGGTTTATACTCGCCACCGGGGTACGAATTCACGTGTTCGTGGGCTCGTAGATCAGCGGTAGATCATCCCCCTGGCACGGGGAAGGCCCCGGGTTCAAATCCCGGCGAGTCCACTCGCCTTTTCACGCGTTTCGCACACACCCGCATAGAGGAGAGCAGAGCTTTCTTTGCCGATATGCTTGCGAGCTACTGCCGTGCGGTCTCAATCCAGCCTGCGGCCCGCGTCTCTGAGACATCAGCGGCTTCCGCGATTGTTGCGGGCGTTGCGGCTGCCAGCGCGCCTACCGACTCGATGCCGTGCTCGGCGAGTCGGCCGGCGTACGTCGGTCCGATGCCGTCGACCGTCTCGACAGGCTCCGCGTCGTCAGCGACCGTGGCTTCAGCGCTGCCGGGTGCCACAGAATCGGCAGTTGCCTCCGTCGAGTCAGGAATCGTTGCGAGTTCCTCAAGAAGCGCACTCGTCTGCACCTCCAGCATCTCGAGGTTGGCCGCCACCGTCTCAGCAAGAGCATTACGGCCGGCCGCAAACTCCTCGTCAATCGCGGCGAATTCGAGGTCTTCATCGAATGTGGGCTTGGCGCCGTCGACATCTAGCGCCGCCGCCAGCGTGTCGAAAGCGTCCTGCTGTGTTTGTTCGGCCGCATCAAACTGGTCGACCACGAGACGGCGGAGGTCGGTCAGCTCCTCGCCGCTGGAGACGGTCTCAAGCGCGTCGAGATACGCATCGGCGAACGCGCGAGCGTCTTCGTATCGCTGGTTGATTGCCGCCCGCGAGAGTGTCTGGCCTGCCTCAAGGCCGGCCACGAGGGTCGCTTGTGTCTGCTCGGCTGCGGTCTGCTGGAGGCGGACGAACGCATCTATTGGCGTCGAAGCTGTGGTCATCGTATCAGCACGTACGAACCGTCTACGGATATCATTGCCGGTTACCACCATCAGATGGCGTGATATGGAAGTATTCGGCACACTCTCGGTAGGACGGACCACCGAGATTATAACCGACCGGCCAGACTCCCCGACGGAATGCTAGTCGTTCACGCCGAATTTCCGGTCCAAGAGGAACGCCGCGAGGAAGCGTTAGAGTTGGTCGACACGCTCGTCGACGAGTCCAACGAGGAGCCGGGCGTGATTACCTACCGGGCCGCGACGGACGTACAAGATCCGAACGTGGTGCGATTCTTCGAGCAATACGAGGACGCCGACGCTTTCGCCGCCCACGCAGAGTCGGCCCACTTCCAGGAGTTTGAGGAGCAGTTGCCGAAGCTTTTGGCCGGCGAGCCGAGAGTCGTGCGCTTCGATGTGGATTCCGCGGCGGAGTTGGACCTTTGACATCCTCTCCGCCCTGAGAGGCGAAGATTCCCACGGTACCGCACCGTTGGGTTGGGCTGGTCACGGTTTGGAGCCGTCTTGGTGACTGTGACTGGCTGTGCCACCCAGCCGGTGCTCCCATCCCGGCATGGGGTCGGAAGTACGTCGTACTGCCTCCATCTCAATTCCGACACGGAAGCGGGTGGGTTCCGCGTGCAATCAGGGACTCCCGATAGTGGCCAATCGACAGGGCGGGCAGACCACCTCGGATAAATATCTGTACAGTATCAGGGAAAATATACCAGCCGTTCGGCACGTCGAACGTGGGTGCGTCGGGGTATCAGATGCAGCCCCGCCGTGAACGGCGAGGCGTTCTCCTCGCACCTCCGTGGACTACCCCACCATATTCACTCGCTACGCTCGCCCATTGAAATCGGAGGCTCCAGCTTGAATACCGCTGAGCGGGCTTAGCCGTCGGCTGTCGCGTCGCCGTCGGTGAACGACGGTGTCACGTCGTAGCGCGCCTCAATCTTGGGGGCAACCCGGGGGATGTCGGCCAGCGAGATATCCGCCGGCTCTGGCCGGTCAGCACCGACATGCACCTCGCCATCTGCTCCTTCGACGTAGACAGCGTCGGCGTAGCCTGGCTCCGCGTTGGGATAGGTTGGATTCCGTAGCTTTTCTGTCGTCCGCGGTGCCTCCGGCAACGGCTCCCCCCGGAATTCGCCAAGCGGGTCCGCCTGGGAGACGCCGTGCTCGTCAAGGAATTCGCGATGTCGCTCGAAGTGAGCCGGTAGCTCTCGGCCTGGGATTTCCATCAGCTCTGTCCAGCCGTGTTCGAAGAAGTCGGCGTTCGCCATCACGTGAATCGCCTCGCGTGCAGCCGCCTCTGGCTGGTCGGCGACCGCGGCTCGGTATGCATCAACCAGCCGATCGAACAGCGCTTGGAGGTGCTCGCGTCGCTCGGCGACCCGACTTGGCGGGGACAGATCCGTGAATACGTCAACGTGGAGACTGACGAGCCGTCGCTCGGCGACCTCGCGGATGCCGGGAGTAGTGAGTGCGCGTTTCGCAATCCAATGGTGTCGCGTCTGTGTAATCTTCATATAGTATCTACGTAGCCCGACCGTGTCAGTCCGGAGCCGAACCTGTTCGGATCCGGTCAACCGGCAACGAGTATCGAGACGAGCAACAGCGAGTTCCACAGCGCGTGAGTGCCGATCGGAACGAGCAGGTTGTCGGTGTACTCGTAGATAGCGCCGAAGACGAGGCTCGGCACGAACAGTACGACGACGGTGACGAGTCGCGAGCCGGAGCCGGGGACGAGCGCGACGTAGTGGACGGCGGCGAACAGTGCCGCAGTCAGTGGGATCGCGACGGTCGCGGGGAACGCCTCTCGGAGCCGGTTTTGGACAGTGCCACGGAACAGCGTCTCCTCGCAGGGCGCGACGACGAGAAACATCGCCGCGACCAGCAGCGGAATCAGTTCCGGCGACTGCTGGGCCTGCGTCGCCGCGCTGTTAGTCGCCGGTTCGAGGCCGAGCGCTCCCACGACGGCCGATGCGGCTGACGCCAGCACGAGGATACCGAACAGTCCTGCGACGACAACACCCAGTTCCCGGAGTGACGGGAGCCGGACGCCGAGGTAGCGGCGAATCGCGCGCGCGTCCATTCCCCGCGCCCGGAAGTAGACCAGTGGCAGCCCGAGAAAAGGAAGATACTGGCCAAGCACGAACACGAGCAGGAACCGTTGTGCGGTCGTCCCGGCGAGACCGACAGCGCCGGCGGCGAACAGGCCGACACCGGTCAGAACCAGCGCCAGCGCCGCCCCGCCGAGCCCAAGTCCGTACCCAGATAACAGTGCCCGGACGCCGCCGCGTGTCTCCATAACTTGGCTTCGAGCCGGAGTGAAATGACTCTTCCCGTCGTCGCGGGTCACGGCTTTGTATCATCCGCCCGTACGGCTCCATGATGACAGCAGCCGAGACACGTGCGCGCAGCGCAGAGCGACGCGATGAGGGGTTCCTGCTTGGAGGGGCGGTAGTCGCCGTCATTGGGTGCCTGCTCGCGACGGCCACACCGCTCGTCGCGGGCGCGCCTACAGCGTTTGTTGGCAGTATGGTCTCCAGCGGCCTGCTCGGGACGGTCTTTGCTGTCCAGAGCCTACGACTGTTCCGCCGAGACAGCGCCGTGGCGCTTGCGCCGGCGGTGCTCACGACGCTGTTTGGCGTCTGGTTCATGGCCGCGCCGCTACTGTACAATGTCGGATTTCTCGCAACAGCCGGCACACAGCTTGCAGGGCTGCTTACGTCGGTGTTTGCGACCTATATGGTCGTGGCCAGAATCGCTCCCGCTCGCTAACGCGCTACAGCGTATACTCGTCGTCTGGATCCGTGTCGGCGGCGGGGTCCATCTGGTCGTCGGTTGCCTGTGTGAACAGGTCTTCGCCGGGCTGTTGGGTAGGTTCGTCGTCAACGTCGAACGCCGTCAGCCCCAGCGTGAGCAGTTCCTCGACCGCCTCGTCGCGGTTAATGAACTCTCCCTGCTGAACGAACCGGTCGATTTCGCTGTCGATTCGGTCGGGAAGATCTATTTTCACGTCGGACATACACAGACATCCGCGCGTCTCCCTTTTCAATGTACGGCCATGGGCCACCAGACGGATACCCGCGGCGCCGGACTCCGCATGTGAACCGACGAACGCTTCTCCAGACGGCAGGCAGCATCACAGCGATGGCCGTCGTCGCTGGCTGCACGGGACTTGGCGGTGGCTCAACCAGCTCCTTCGAAACGCTAGTGAGCGACCAGCCGGGCGACATCGCTGACTTCGAGACGCTGGAACTGACGCTCACCGAGCTACGGCCGAAGCCGGTCAACGGCGAGGAACAGACCGTCGACATCGAGGACACGACGGTTGACCTAACGCAATTGGTCGGTGAGGGGGCGGAGTCACTGGGAACAACGGAACTCGAGACAGGCGATTACGAGTACCTGAAAGTGACTGTCGGCGCGGTTCCGACGGCGACGCTATCGGACGGTGGTGAGGCAGAAGTGACAACGCCAGGTGACGCGCCACTGAAGTTCAACGCTGGCTTCCCAGTCTGTGCGGACGGCGAAACGACGTTCACCGCCGATTTCACGCCGGTGAAACAGGGACAGACGAATCGGTACGTCCTCCAGCCAGTCGCCGACGAGGTGACCGTCGAATCGACCTGTTCGACCGCGACAGACACACAGGGCTGAGCCGGCCGCGGCATTTATTACCGACTCGTGCCTCAACCGTACAATGACCCTCGGGGAGCGTGCCCAGTCTGCCCCCCTCGGCGTCGCGCTGCTTCTAGGGCTGACTATCCTCGGGACGACGGCCGTCGTTGTCTTCGGGAGCGCAGCGCTGACGGATACCCAGGAACAGTCCGCGCTCGCCCGCGCCGAACAGACAATGACGTTGTTCGATTCGCAGGCCGCACAGGTCGCGCTGGGCGACTCGAGCGTCCAGACCGTTGATTTCGGCCACGGCGATGGCTCCTACCAAGTGGACGACACCGCCGGGAGCGTCTCGATCGTCCAGTTGGACTGTGACGACGACGGCGACAATGGCGCCGATTATGACTTCATCAACGACAATCTCGGCGAAGACGACGCGTACATCCTCTCGCCACGCTCGCTCGGCGCAGTCACCTACGAATCGACGAGCGGCGACACGATGGCCTATCAGGGTGGCGGCGTCTGGAAACGGACGAAGCGGGGCGGCGCGGTGATGGTGTCGCCCCCAGAGTTCCACTACCGGGGGGCGACGCTCACCCTGCCGCTCATCCTCACGCGCGGCAGCGGCGCAGGCAGCGGTGGCGTCAGCGCCTCAGTGACCGCGCCTACCGGCCCCACGCCGGTGTTTCCGGATTCCTCCGACTCGTTCCCCTCCAGCAGTCCGGACTGCGGCGGTGAACCTTACGAGAACCCCATCACCGACGGCACCGTCATCGTCCGCATCGAGAGCGAGTACGCCCGCGCGTGGGGCCGTTACTTCGAGACGCGTACCTCTGGTTCGATCAGTTACTTCGACGCGGACGGCGACGGCGAGGCCGACGACGTTGCCGCCATTGAGCTCGTGTCACTCGGTCAAATTGGCCAGTTCGGGATGCCCGGCGAAGGAAGTTCCGTGACTGTCTCCGGAGCCTCGGGCGGCCACTCGACAGAGGAGTTTACCATCACACTCGCGCCCGACGACAGCGACGCAGCCAATTTCAACAATCTCCAGTGGTCGATGTACGTCGACGAGGGCCAGTACCGGCTGGAGTTGCACGTGACCAAGGGAAGCGGCAGCGGCTGTTCGAGCGGGTCGACCGATTTCAAGACCGACGCCAACGTCTACTTTTCGGACGACGGCGGTGACACCTACCAGGCATGGCACAAAGACGACGCGTTCGGTGCCACCTGTGTCGACGCCGACGGCGATGGGAGCAAGGACGCGATACGGCTGAAGATGGACTTCGTCGACGACGGGGACAGCGACACCGACTATATTGACGAGGAGTCTGGCGACCCCGTTCTCGAGTACGTCGACGATAGTGCACTCGATGGGTTGGAGTACTACAACGTCAAGGGTGGCGACACGCTGACAGACCCGGTTACCTTCTCTGGGCACGGTGACTGGGAAAGTCAAGAGTACGCGACCAGTCCAAGCACCGGCCAAGACGGCGGCGAGACTATCGACCGGCTCATCAATCACTACTTCGCGGAGTTGCCCGAGGAGTTCGAGTTGACAGTTGACGACGCGAACGTCAACTCTGTCTCGGAGAGTTCCTCGGACGGCTCGCTCACCACAGGTGGCTCAGGCCGGTACGTCACCTACCTTCATGTCACGACCAACGAGATTCAGGTTGAGGTCCGGTAGTCACGACTCGATGGTAACGTCGACGCGGGTGGCCGACACGTAGAGCCGGTCGACGGTGAACGAACAGGTGACCGTGCCGCCGCTCGCAGAGCAGTAACTCGCGTCGCCGTATGCGTCGTCGAGTTCCGACTCAAGAAACGATTGCCACACCGGCGCCCGCTCGGTTGTCGTCGTCACCTCGAACTCGACGTCGTGCGGACCTGCGGCGGACAGATGTGACGCTAACAGCTCGGCGTTCGCCAACTCCGTCCGGACGAGTACTGTCGTCGTCCCGCCGGCTGCCGAGTTGTCGATGGCGCGAGTCTGAATCAGCGGGAACACAGCGCTCATAGTAGTGCCGGTGTCGCGGAAAAGGAACCTCGGCTCCTGCAGGAAGACAGCGCCACCCCGGTCAGTTCGTATGACGGCGCCGTTGACGTATCGGAGTGTTGTCCCTCCCTCGGTCGGCGTGTATATGATTGGCTCGGCATCGACGGAATACACTTTCGTCGGCGAGAAGCTGGTAACCCGGACAGTGAAGCTGGTCCGATCTCCGAGCGACAGCCCCGCGTCGTACAGCTTTAGTTCCGTTGCCCTGTTGGGAGCGTCATCGCTCCGGAGGTCTTCGATGTTGTCTGCGAGTACGTCCATCGCACGCTCTGCGTTCTCCAGTCGCTCGGCGTCGCGGGCGTCCTGCAGGCCGGTGAACCCAAGTGTGTAGACGACACCGATAGAGGAGATAACGAGCGCGAATATCAGCACGAAACCGATAACCTCGCTCACGCCGCGGCGGTCACACACGGGCGACCACCAGTTCGTTTGTCCCGGTATCGTGGGTCACGATGAGATCACCGCCGCTGACGGTAGCGTCCCGGACAGGCGTCTGCAGCTTGACATCCACAGTGACGGAGATATCAGGATCGGAGGTCGACAGCGTAATTCTGACGCGGTCGCCCGCGAGGTCCGCCACCTCAATGGTGTAGCTCGTGCCGGTGGTTCGGCTGGGGAGCGGACGGGTCCGTCGCACGTCCGTTGCGCCTCGACGCACCAGCCGATCAGCCGAGGAGAGGGTGGACGCCACCTGCTGGCCTGTCACCTCCAATTCTTCGCGGATAGTTCCCTGTCGCTGGTTTTCGACAAAGCCGCCCGCCGCGATGAGCAGCCCTGTGACGAGCAGTGAACTGATACCAAGCGTCAACACGAATCCAACCACCGTCGAGACGCCTCGATTTTTCACGCCGGACACCCCGTCTCATCGCTGTCCTCGGCGTGCGTCTGTGTTACCGTCCGAGTGTTCCCGCTGCCGTCCGAAAGGGTGAGTCGGAAGGTGTAGGGACCCTCGCCGTCGTCGACGATGACGGGTCCTTCGCTGATTGACTTCGTTGGATTGCTGTCGTCGTCGCCCTGCTCGGTGACCTCGGCGGTGACGGTGACTGAGTCACCATTCGGGTCGGTCACCGACCACGAGACATCAAACTCGTTGTCGTTAGCTGTCTCCGCGACCACAAAGCTCGTCGCGCGTGGCGTCTGCGGGCGCACCCGCTCGTGGGGGGCAATGCGCCACTCGTGGGCGGCCGTGGAGCGGGCGCTATCGTGGGTGGTCCGGATCCGTGATTCGTAGATGGCCCGAGTCACGCGGGGGTACGAGCCGCTTTGGCCGTTATAAGTGGCTTTGACGGTGCCATCGTTACCGCAGTGGTACGCATGGTTTGCGGCATCCACGGCGTGAGTAAACGGCCCCACCCCGTTGGCTCCGTCCGGCGTCACCCGGTCAACGACGAGTTTGTAGCTGCCTGTTACTGAGCCGGGATTGAGGTACCGAATCGTCACCGTATCGTCCAACGACTCAAGAACCGTCAGCGGCTCGCAGGGGTCGTTGTTCAGCTCTGCCTCCGAGAATGAAACCGTCGCGGTGGTCGTCCCGACGGTGCAGCTTACGGCATCGCTGCTGCCTACCTCGGAGACGAGTACCGTGATGCCGCTGTCGTCGTAAATCCCGACCCGGTATGCGGTCGTCCCATCGTCGAACTCGACGACAAACGGAGGAGTACTGAGGCTAGCTAAATCGTCGAGGTTAGGGGTAGAACTCAAGTCGACCAAGTTGGACTGCTGGACCCGCATGTCGTACGACCGGACGGTGGCACCTGTCGCGACGGTCCAGTCGTTTGTGTCCCCATAGGCAGGCATAAAGTCACTGCCGCCGGCGACCGTGTCCGCGACACGGACTCCCTCTGCATCGCTGCCAGCCACGTGTGTTACCGCGACGAGCCGGCCGTCTGTGGCGCCGTACCGGCCGACTGCTGCGTCAAGATCTCCAAGCGCGTCGATAAAGCCTGTCTGGACGGCCGAGTAGCCGCTCGGGCCGTTGACCCGGTTGGCGTGGTCGAGCGCGCGGCCGGCATTCAGACGGGCGTCGCGGGCGAAGGTAGCCGACGCCTCTTCGCCGTCCGACCGGCTAGCGAGATTATGAGTGTATATGGCCGAGTTGAGGATAAGCGCGACGGCGACGAAGCTGATGGCGAGCGCGAGCGCACCCACTAGCAGGAGCTGGCCGCGGTCGCGGCTCATTGGCGCCACACAACCACCTCCACTTCGACGACATTGTAGAGCCCGCTTGATGGATATGCGTCGTCGGCGTAGAAATCGCTCGTCCCAGAGAGGGTGGTGCCGGTCGGTCGTTCGTTGCTGTCGAGCAGCTCGTCGTCGTCGTAAAGCGCGATCGTCGCAGAGGTCGACACCGCGTTGTCTGACGGTGCACCATGGTAGACGACCCGCTGGGTGCGAATAGTCTCCGCGCCCGTCTCGTGGTGGACGTAGACATTGGCGACGATAGAGCGTGAGCCGAATGCGTGGTCGAGCAACGTTCCAAAGTCGGTCGGTATCGTCTGATCGATGTAGTAGCTCTCGTCGCCAGCGCCGTGGAACTCGACATTCGTCTCGTCCCAGTATCGGACGGCGATACTGAGCTCCTCGTCAGCGACCGCATTCGCGAGTACCCCCTCAGCGACCGCCTGCTGCTGGTTCTCGATGTGCTGGCTGGACGTCGAGGCGGATAGTGGCGTCACCGCCGTCGCCTGTAGGGCAAACACCAACCCGCCGATGAGCAGCAGGCTGGCGGTGATGGCCTCGAGTGTGAACGCCTGGCCGCGCTCGCTCACGTCACCACACCTCCACGACGAGCGCGGCGTCCCGGCGCCCGTCGGCGAATCCACCCTCGATGGCGACGTAGCGCCGCGAGAGCACTACCGAGGAGGTGCCCGAGGGCGGGTCGTTCGCCGTCTCGAGGGCGATATCGTGGTCGTTGTCATTATTGCTCATATCGCAATCGCCCGAACTGTAGGGGTCACTCGTCTCGACGATGGTGTCCGACCGCTCCGGCTTGTCCGTGTCGCCCGAACTGCCTGCGTCGATACACAGCAGGCCGGGCGTCCCGTCACCGTCGACATCAGCGACGAGCCGCACACTTACGTCAAGACTGCTTCCGTCGACGGCTAGCCGCTCGAAGACGCTCTGCCCCGTCGAGAACGGACACGCGCCGGCATCGTACAGGTCGGAGTTGGTGATGTCGTACAGTGTCGACCTGACGACAGCGTCGTTATCTGTGTATGCGTCTTGGTCGTTTCCGGGATCGCCGTCGGAGTTCTCCAGTGCGAAATAAGTGGCAACGCAGCCGCGATCGAGCACGTACGGCTCGGCGATATCGGCAACGAGCATCCCGGAGCCGAGTTGTTCGGCCAGCCGGTCAGCGGCGGCCGTCTCCTGCTGGGTTGAGGACTCGAACGGCTGTATTATTCCCGGCACGAACGTCAGCACGAACGCTACAACGACGAGGAAGACGCTGGCGCCAATAGCGAAGTCGAGGGCGGTCTGCGCGCGCTCGCTCATATGAGGATGAACACCAGGAGGGCAATCGTCGGGAGGATGACGACGAACTTCATTCCCGACAACAGGGAGACATCACGCATGTAGCCGCTGATGAATCCCGAGATGACCGCCTGGAGCGTCACCGCGTGGAAGAACAGCATCGTTAGTAGGTCGATGTCGACGCCACCGCCAAAGCTGCCGGCGCCGCCACCGCTCCCGCCGCCTGAAGCCTGCTGGGAAAGGCCCGCCATCACGTCGAGGAACTTCACCTTCAGGATGGCCATCACGCCCAGTAGAGTAATGTATGTCATAATGATGATTACCACCTGCATCCGAGTACGAGACTTGCGGTCCCGTTCGATATCATCCTGGTTTTCCGAGGCCTGTGCGGCCGTCGAAAGCACCTGCGTAATCTCCGAGGAGGCCTCCTGTGCCTTCGAGATGAGTTTGACCGTCCGAGCGACCCGCGGGATATGGTACTCGTTGTTGAACTCCCGCAAGGCCGTCTTCAGGCTTGTCCCGTAGTTCACCTTGGCGTGCATCTTCTCGAATTCCTCGGCAAGCTTTCCAGAGGAGGTGTCCGCAACGACCCGCAGCGACTCCAGCAGCGTCATTCCGGTGTCGTTGGCCGACGAGAGCTTCCGGAGGATGTCCGAGAGGTCTTTGGTGATACCGCTGCGCGAGCGGACATTCCACTCGTAGAAAATCGTGAGCGGCAGTCCGTTCAGATACAGCGGCAGGTAAAACCAGACGAATGTTCCCCGGACTGGCTCGCTTTTCATCCCCTCAAGACTAGTTGGTGCGACGCCCGCCAGTGCGAGGAAGCCGAGCAGAACGAGCGTCGGCGGCACGGTCACTGCGAGTATCGTCAGTGGGTGGTCACGGAAGAAGTGATGGGGGTTTTTCAGCAGCTGCTTCGTCTCGTAGGTCCCCTCGCGCGACCGGATGCGGTCGAACACTCCCCAGCGGCCCTTGTACCCCTCGATAGTGCCGAGATCGAACATCTCACCGGAGGACATCTCCGTCTCTGATTCGTCTTCCCCACGGAGGTAGCCGTCACCCACCTCGTCTTGGACGACCGTCGAGACCAACACGAGGAAGCCGGCGCCGATGAGCGGGATGAGTCCATACACCGTCCCGTACAGTAGCGAGGTCTGGGCTTCCCCCAGCATGGACATGATGACGAGGATAATGATGAGGAGTAGGGGGAACAGCGACAGCGTCATGAACATCTCACCGAACAGTTCCAGCGTCTCCAAAACGAGTTCCTCCTCCTGCTTGGAGGTGCGCATCTGCTTGTCCTTCTGATCCTCAAGGAATTTCTCCATATCACCGCCAGAATTGATGATGGAGAGCATGTCCGTGAGGAACTGGCTCAGCTCGTCGGAGGGGGTCTGCATCGCCTGATTGCGGATGGCCGTCCGGTAGTCTGTGTCGAAGTAGTCCGTCTCAAGGACAATCGACTGGAACTCCTTCGAGACCTCGCCGTACGTGTCGTCCGCCTTCGCAATCGCCTGGAGAATCTCGAGCTGATTGAGCCCGCCTACCGATAGCGCGTACATGAACGAGACAGAGTCCGAGAGGAGAACGTTGATTTCACGTTTGCGCCCGCCCGCCCGGAAATAAGGGACAGCCGCCAGCGAGCCGAAGCCGAGGGCAAAGCCGACCGAGCCGAACACCAACCCGGTAGTGATGATGAAGAGCGGGATTTTCAGCGCGTTGACGATAGGGATTAGCGGTTCCGGTAGCGGCAGCCCGAGTAATATCGGCGCATCTTTGATGAACAGTTCGACGATAAGCCAGCCGGTGGCGGTCCCCAGAATCCACAGCAGGACGCCCACAAATGTTCCGATGGCAAGCGCCCGGGAGAGGAATATCTCGACGGTCTGGGGCATCCGCGACTCCGCGAGCTTTGTCTCCATCGACCCGACAAAGTCAGAATTCTCGTCGAACAGCCACCGATAGAGCGGATAGAATGCGTCCGAGAGCGTATCTCCGTCGGTGGTGCCCCCGCCTCCGCGGGTCTGCAGGCTCACTTCTCGTCACCCGGCGGCTGGCCGCCGTCTCCGAGTGCCTCATCACCGTCCGAGAAGGACAGCGACTCGAAGTCGACGCCGACAGCCTCGTCATCCGTGCGGGCGTCGGCCGCGAGCGCGCTTGCGACACCGTCAGTCGTCTCGCCGCGGTAGTCATCCAGCAGGCTATCATTATCCGAGAGCACCTGCTCTGCTTCTGCGAGCATTTCCTCGGGCGGGTCTGGCCGAGGGACCATTTCCTCCTTCTCGGGATCGATATCAATCTGGACGGATTCCATCTCGCGGAGGTCCTCCAAGGACCGCTCCAGTTCGCCGCTGGCGATGAGCGAGAGGATGGTCTCCTCATCATTCATGAATGCCTGCAGTGTCGCGGCTACCTGGGTGTACGTGTTCAGTCCCTGCTGGATGAGGTACGCAAGCACGAGTTTCCGACGGGCCATCTCTTCATCCAGCTCTGCTGGTGTCCAGCCGCGATCGAACCGAATCTGTTCGACGGTGTTCGACTGGCCCAACTTCAGGTACTCGTCTGTCTCTGCCTGCCACTGGTAGATGTCCTGAACGTTGATTTCGTCGTTCTCTGGATCGTAGTGGTTGATTTCGGTGAGTGACTTGTTCCGGCGCACCTTTCGCCCTTGAACGCGGGTCTGCGTCTGGATAGAGACGAGGTCCAGCGCCGTGAACATCGTCTTCGAGACGTTGATTGGGTCGGTGGTGAACCGCTTGATGACCTCGCCGACCGAGTCGGCGTGGAACGTCGTCAGCGTGGTGTGGCCAGTCGACATCACCTGGAACAGCGTCCGTCCCTCCTCGCCACGAATCTCACCCATCACAATGTACTCCGGCCGTTGGCGCAGGGCAGCCTCCAGCAGGTCGAACTCGTCGACGTCACCTTTCCCATCGTCAGAGAAAGATGGTCGAGTAACACTCGCAATCCAGTTGCGCTGTGGCAGTTCCACCTCGCGGGTATCCTCGATGGAGACAATCTTCGCCTTCGACGGAATAAACAGCGAGACAGCGTTCAGCGAGGTGGTCTTCCCCGATGCCGTCCCACCGGCGAAAATGAGCGACTTATTGTTCTCAATACAGAGCCACAGGAACGCCATCTCGTCCATCGAAAACGTGTTCCAGTTGACGAGGTCGACCGGCGTGAACGGGACTTCCTTGAATTGCCGGATGGTGTAGTTGGTGCCATGGTCGGACACCTCCCGTCCGAGGGTGAGCTGTGAACGGGAGCCGTCCGGCAGCGTCGCGTCGACCTGCGGCGATCGTTTTGAGATGCCTTTTCCGGATCGTTGGGCGAGTTTCACCACAAAGTCGTCCAGCTCTTCCTCGCCATGGTAGATGTTGGTGATAATCTGCTCGTAGTCGCTGTGATAGACAAAGACCGGCATATGGTAGCCGTCGACGGAGATGTCCTCGACATTGATATCGTGTTTGATGCCGTCAATGCGCTCGAAGCCGACAAAGTCCCGCTTCAAGATGTAGAGCAACTTCTCGATCTGATACTCCGAGAGGGTCTCGGCGTCTTCTTCTAGCAGGACTGGCTCCGGGCGGATGGAGGCTCCCTGCAGAGAGGGATCGCTATCGAGGCCAGCGTCGCCCCCGAGACCGAGTTGTTGCTTCAGCCGGTCGACGAAGCCGCCGTCCTCGCCCGTCAGAACGGCCTCGTCCTCGTAGAGGTCGTACCGCTCGAGAAGTTCATGCGTTTCCCGCTCAATGACGCCGGCGCGGGCATCTTCGCTCCCCTCCACGACCACGTCATCTGAGGAGTACTTGATTGCGGTCCTCAGCTTTCGCGAAAGGAAGTCACGCAGGTCCGTCTCAATGGGCGTCAGGTACGGTTCAATGAGATAGTATTTCTTTTCGTTTTCTTTCTCAGAATGGAAGATAACGACGAAGGCGTACGGTTTGTTTACCCAGTAGCGTTCCACTTCTCGGAAGTGGCTTTTCTTCTCCTGTGGGACGGCCTTCTCAAGATCGTACCGGGAGACGACGGTCGGTGTGCCGTCGGGGTTGCGGAAGAAGGCGTCTTCGTCAAGATCCGGGTTCACACGGACGCTCCGATAGTCGAACAAGCCCTCTATGAGGTCGGCGGTGGCGGCAGCCTCGCCGAGCGTCTCGCGAGTATCCCCCTCGAAGGGGAGGTGTTCGGCCTCGTCGAACTCGCGGTCCTCGGGCGGGGTACCGTCGTCATCGTAGAAGTACTCCTGTTTGTAGTCTTCCCAGGTGTACTCACCGACGGCGACGGCCGTCGTCGAGTCGTCGACGGCGTCTTCGAGGTCGCCCGCGGACAGCAGGTCGTCCCTGTCGGACTCGCCCGAGTCCGCGTCGTCGATAGCCATTGGATAGCATTTCTAGTGCCGCGGAAAAAGGCTTGCCCCCAATAGTCACCTTACCGATACTTACGCAAGGAACCGTTCGATGCGGTTCATTGCGGTCCGCAGGTCCTCCAGCGAGGAGGCGTACGACATCCGCAGGTGCCCCTCGCCGCCCGCGCCAAACGCTGTTCCGGGGACGACGGCCACCTGTTGGTCCTCAAGCAGTGCCTCGGCGAACGCGTCGGCGTCGCCACCGGGTGCTTCTGGGAACACGTAGAATGCGCCCGTCGCCTCGAAGCAGTCGATACCCATCTCGTCAAGTCGCGATAGCACAAAGTTACGTCGTCGGTCGTACTGCGTACACATCTCGGCGACATCATCTTCGCAGTTGTCCAGCGCCTCAATGGCGGCGTACTGGGCCGTGGTCGGTGCCGACAGCATCGTGTACTGGTGGACGCGGTTCATCGCCTCGATGATGTCGGGCGGACCGAGTGCGTAGCCGAGCCGCAGGCCGGTCATCGCGTACGCCTTCGAGAAGCCGTTGAACACGACGGTCCGCTCGCGCATCCCCGGTAGCGATGCGATTGAGGTATGCTCGCCCTCGTAGGTGAGCGCGGCGTATATCTCGTCGGCCAACACGCCGAGATTATTATCACGGCAGAACGCGGCCACCTCAGCAAGTTCCTCGCGGTCCATCGTCGCGCCCGTTGGGTTGTTCGGATAACAGTAGACGAGCAGGTCCGCCTCGGCAGCGCCAGCGGCCGCGAGTCGCTCGCGAGTGAGGACAAACTCGTCGTCTGCGCGCGTGGGGACACGGAGCACCTCACCCCCCGCG
Source organism: Halosegnis sp. (assembly GCF_042216475.1). Lineage (NCBI taxonomy): Archaea > Methanobacteriati > Methanobacteriota > Halobacteria > Halobacteriales > Natronomonadaceae > Halosegnis > Halosegnis sp. The sequence continues at coordinate 88,193 of NZ_JBDGTV010000007.1, read as the reverse complement.
AACTTCACCCCTGGCTCGTAGGAGACATACGACGGCTGAGCGACGGCGACGGTGTCGCCTGGATTCACAAGCGCGCGGAAGGCAGCATCGATGGCCTCGCTAGCGCCTGCCGTGACGAGTATCTCTGTCTCCGGATCATACGACAGGTCGTACCGCTCAATGTGAGCGGCGATACGCTCGCGCAGCGGCGACATTCCTCTGTTGGCGGTATAGGAGGTTTTGCCGCGCTGGAGCGAGTCGATGGCAGCCTCTCGCGCCCGGTACGGCGCCGCAAAGTCGGGTTCACCGACACCCAGCGAGACGACGTCGTCCATCTCAGCGGCGAGTTCGAAGAATCGGCGGATCCCCGATTCCGGAACGGCCGCGACCCGCTCGGAAGGTGTTAGGGGCGCCGGCCGACCGCGCTCGCGGCTCATGGCGAGTAGGCGAGTCGATCATCGGCCTCGCCGTCGCCGAAGCGGTGGCCCGCCTGCTTGTATGTGTCCATAATATAGTGGGTGACCGTCTGGGTTATCTCGGGGACGGGCGCCACCTTTTCGGAGACGAACCGCGAGACTTCTCCCATCGAGTCGGCTTCGACTTCCATCGCAAAGTCATAGTCGCCCGATACGAGCCGAAGCGACTCCACCTCTGGGAACCCCGCTAACCGGTCGGCGATGTCGTCATAGGACGTCTCTCGGTCGAGGGTGACGTTACACTCTACGTGCGCCTGCACCGGCTCGGGGTCGCGCTTCGCCGGGTCGACGACGGCTTGGTAGCCGGCAATAGTACCATCCGACTCAAGCGCCGCAATTGCCTCCTCAACGGCCTGCTCGCTGGTATCGGTCATCCGGGCGAGATCCGCAGTCGAGTAGCGGGCGTTTTCCCGCAGTAGGTCGAGGAGTTCGGCGCGCTCGTCCATACATGCGGGCGGGCTACCGGGCGGTTAACGCTTGCGCCGTCGACAGTAGTTTCACCTGTCGCGTGTGTTCCTGTGTCGTACCGTTGTGTATAACGATTCTACACGCCACATGTCGTGAACAGTTGTCATACTATGATATATTATCTCACGATATTCTTATTACACCACAGTATGTTGGGCCGGTATGCACAGGCATGCGCTGGAGACGGCGGTCGCCCTGTACGGCAGCGAGACATATACCGTCTCGATGGCCGCCCAGCAGGCGGGCATCGACGAGGCGCGCCTCGCGGACTGTCTCGCGCGCCGCGGCCTCGACACCGGCGAGTACCGTCCCGAGGATCTGAAAACCGCCGGTCCCGCCGCTGCCGACTGACCCCCGGCGTACGCAAACGCCTATTCCTCCCGCGAGTCTACCCCCTGTCGGTATGGTCCAGGCTGAATCCGAATCCGAACTGACGCGTGGCGATGCTGCCCCCGAATTCCAGCTCGACGGGACGGACGGCGCCACCTACTCACTTGACTCGTTCCGCGAGAATGACGCGCTGCTTGTCGTGTTCACCTGCAATCACTGTCCCTATGCAAAGGCGAAATTCGGTGCACTGAACGCCATCGCCGCCGACTACGACAACTGTGCCGTCGTCGGAATAAACCCAAATGACGCCGACGAGTACCCCGAGGACTCCTACGAGCGGATGTGCGAACTGGTCGATGAGGGGACGGTCGCATATGACGCATATCTCCGGGACGATGACGCGAGCGTTGCCCGGGCATACGGCGCGGTATGCACGCCGGATCCGTTCCTATTCGCCCGAGACGAGACGGCAGAAACCGGGTGGCAACTCGTCTATCACGGCCGACTGGACGACGCGCTCAATCCGGACGATGATCCGTCGGGCGAGCCCGGTTTCGAAGCGCGTCAGGCAATCGATGCGGTGCTCGCTGGGAATCCTGTCCCACTTGAGGACAATCCCTCGCGTGGCTGCTCCATCAAGTGGCCCGGTGAGTGAACCGAGGCTGACCCGGAGGCCGGAACGTATTTGCATCGCGTCCCGCTTCTTTCGACAACATGGACACCTGGGTCGAGGAGGTTGAGGAGTGGGAGACCCGCCCTTTTTCCGGCGGATACGCTGACCTCCACAAACTCGCCGACTCGTCGTTTTCTGGCGTCGTCTCGGTCGGCGAGACGTGGGCCGTATTCGTTAACGGGCGAGTCGTCTCCGTCACCCGCCGGCAACAGACGGCCGCTGGGACTGAGTTCACCGACGGCGACATCGAAGTGTTCGCTGACGGCGAGGGCACCATCCGCCGGGCACCTCACCCCGGCGTCGCGCTCCTGATTGCGATGCAACTGGCCGACGGCGAGCCTCGCGGGAAGTACTACACCGAAGACACACCTATCGAGGATGTCGACGAGACGCTCACTAAAGGCGGATTCACTGGCTATCTTGAGCTGTCTGAGAATGTGCTGTCCGGCGATTATTATACCGTCTACCAGGCGGGCCGGTCGATGGATGTCGCATTCGTCGGGAATGCCCGCCGGCTCCAGACCGATGAAGAGGCCCGCGAGTCAGCCCACGGCGAGGTAGGTATCTACGAGGTCGTCGCCGTCGACATCGATGTGACGCAGCTCCCAGAACCCGAGGACCGAGAGGAGCCAGAGCAGACGGGTACAGCCACCGATGCGACGTCCGATTCCGCGTCAGACGCAGAGCCGGCCCCGGAGCCGACGGCCGATTCGAATCCATCGGACCCGACAACGCGAGACGAGGTGACAGTCGACGCGGATTCGCCTGCGGACCCAGACACAGAGCCAGACCCGGAACCAGAGTCGAGCCAGGCCCAAGACCCGGAGGGGCCAGCAGTTGCGAACGGAGGCCCGGCGACCGCCGATGCTGAAGCCGCGTCCACGAGTGGACGGGCTGAGAGCGAATCTCCAAAGAACCCCCCGACTGGCGAGCCGACGACCGACAGGTCACGGACAGCGTCGACGTCAGCAGAACCGGTCACGGAGGACAGTAGCGCGTCGGCGGCGGCCGAGCAGCTCGCCTCGCGGTCGATACCATCGCTGGACCCAGAGCGGACTGCGTCGGACGGCGATCAGACGCAGCCGCCGGGTCGGCGGCGCGACCGACCCGGTGCGCACACAGACGAACCACCGGCGGCGAACGCGGCTGGCGCGAGCGTGGAGCAGTCCACGCCCGACACCGGCGGCGACAGCGCAGCGCTCGCGGAGCTCCGTGAGCGGCTTGAACAGGTCGAGGCAGAGCGCGACGATGTCCGCGAGGAACTCGCAGAGGCGCGTGCAACGCTTGAGTCGGTCCGCGAAGAGCGGGATGACCTCCGTGCGGAGGTCGAGCGGCTCCGTGAGCAAGTGTCAGAGCTCGAATCGACGCTGGGTCCGGCGGCGGCCGAGAGCGGGCCCGCGCTGTCGCCAGCAGAGGCAGCAGCTGGTACCGACCTATTTGTCCGGTACGACTCGAAGGGCGCTACCACTGTCGAAGATGCCTGCAATGGCGACGGCTCGCCGGAGGACCTGATTGCGAACGTGGGACTTGACCACCACACCCGTTTCGAAACGGACGGAGCCACCGTCGATGGCCAGCCGTTCGCCGAGTGGCTCCACGCGAGCCAGCGCTACCGATTCGCGGAGTGGGTCGTCTCCCGGCTTGTTTTCGAGATACGTGACACAGGGTCGGCGGGCCGGCTCACTGATCTCTACGAGGCACTACCGGCAGTCGATCGTGTCGAGTTCGATGGGACAGTGACGGGGGAGACAGACGGAGAAGCTCACGACGTGGAGTTCGACGTTGTGTTTCGGGACCGGATGGGCGAGCCACTGTTCGGCGCCGCGCTCCACGATGGGCGGGACCCAGTGTCAGATGCGGCGATGGCAGAACTCGTGCAGGACGGGACGGCGGTGTGTGAGTCAGCAGAGACATTTGCGGCAGCCTTCTACGTGACGTCAGCCTTCTACGACCCAGACGCCTTGGAGACGGCCAGCGACGCAACGAGCGGGAGCTTGCTCAGCCGTGACTCGCGGCTGAGCTTCGTGAAGCGGTCACGTAAGCGCGGCTTCCACCTCTGTTTAGTCGAGGCACGCGACGGCGGCGCGTTCAGCCTCTCTGTACCAGAGCTCTAAGACTCGATTTCGGGGACTTCGTCGATTTTCATCCCATCGAGCTTGTCGACGATCTCGTCAATCTTGCCGTCGAGATCGCCCACAAACTCAACGGTAGTCTCCGTGGTGATGGCACCCTGGCTGGACGGCTCAATAAGATTCTCCTCTTCAAGTACGCGCAGCGAGTAGCGAACCTTATGATGTGGGTAGCCGGTCTCGTTGGACATCTTCACGATACCGATGGGCTCGTTCTCGATAACCATCCGGAGAACCTGGAGATGGCGTTCCAGCATATCGACTTCCTTCTCAAGCCTGTCTATCATGGCACTTGTTAACTTGTATTGGCCGCTTTTAAAGGTTCCCCTAGCGACGGCGGGAACCACTGTACTGTTTAAACCTTCGGGCGCGTCGTTATAGCCCTTGTGACCGCGTGGCGTGGGAACAGGCCCTATCGAAACCGGTATACTCGTCGCTTCGGACGTTCCACCGTAATGACTGTCACTATCGTCGGCGCCCAACTCGGCGACGAGGGGAAGGGTTGCATCGTCGACGTCTATGGCGAGGCCGCCGATGTCGTCGTTCGCTACCAGGGCGGCGACAACGCCGGCCACACCGTTGTCCACGAGGGCGAAGAGTACAAACTCTCGCTCGTGCCCTCGGGCGCCGTTCGTGGGAAGGTCGGCCTTCTCGCCAACGGCTGTGTCGTCAACCCAGAGACGCTGTTCAACGAACTCGACGCACTCCGCGAGCGCGGGCTAGAGCCGGACGTCCGCGTGGCAGAACGGGCGCATGTCATTTTCCCGTACCATCGCACGCTCGACGGCATCGAGGAGGAGGCCAAGTCCGAGACGGACAGCGAGATCGGCACGACTGGCCGCGGCATTGGCCCTACCTACGAGGACAAGGCTGCCCGCCGTGGCATCCGTGTTGGCGATTTGCTCGCGCCCGAGACGCTCCGTGAAAAGCTCGAACGGGTCGTCCCTCAGAAGCGCGCACTTGTCGAGGAGGTGTACGGCCTTTCCATCGGGGAGTTAGAGTCGCCGGCCGCCTTCGATGTCGATACGCTGTTCGAGACGTATCGCGAATTCGGCCGCCGACTCGAGACTGCAGGCATGGTCGTTGACGCCGGGGGATACGTTACGGATGCGCTCGCGGCCGGTCAGAACGTCATGTTTGAGGGGGCACAGGGGACCGTCATCGACATTGACCACGGCAACTACCCGTACGTTACCTCCTCGAATCCGACGGCTGGTGGCGCGACTGTTGGCACTGGCGTCGCGCCAGGCGTTGTCGGTACGGGTGAGGTGATTGGCATCGTGAAAGCGTACCTTTCGCGGGTCGGTAGCGGTCCGATGCCGACGGAGTTGGGCGGCGTCGCGGGCGATACACCCGGCTACGATGAGCAGGGTGCTGGCGACGAGCAGGCTGAAGAGCTTGCAACGTACATCCGCGAGGAGGGTGGCGAGTATGGCACTGTCACCGGCCGGCCACGTCGCGTCGGCTGGCTTGACGTGCCCATGCTCCGGCACGCGGCCCGCATCAGCGGCTTCACTGGTCTCGCGGTCAACCATCTCGACGTCCTTGCCGGGCTTGACGAGGTCCGCGTCGCCCACTCGTATTCGCTCGACGGGGAAGAGGTCAAAACGCTCCCCGCGACTACCGAGGCATGGGCGCGCTGTGACCCGAACCTCCGGACGTTCGACGGCTGGCCCGCCTTCGATGCCGACACTGTCGCCGCAGAGGGATACGACCGGCTCCCGGAACAGGCCCGCGACTATCTGACGTACCTGAGCAACCAGCTCGACACACCAATCTACTGTGTCGGTGTCGGGCCAGACCGCGAGCAGACGGTTGTCCGCGAGGACGTCTGGTAGCCACCACCGCCTGGCCGAACAGCGCCGCGGAGCACATCAGTATCGCTCTGGGGTCCGGCATGCTTTTGCAGTGTCCGACCCAACCCGCATTCATGAAAGAGGACCTGATGGAGATCATCTGCTGTCCGCTCGACAAGTCGGAGCTGGAACTTGAGGCAATCCAGCGTGACGACGACGAGATACTCGAAGGACGGCTCGTCTGCACAGAGTGTGGCGAGGAGTACCCTATCGAGGACGGGATTCCAAACCTACTGCCGCCGGATATGCGCGAGGAGACTCCCGCTTAGCGAGGGGTTTTTGTCACGAGGGCGCGACCCGACGAGCGTGACCGACACCCTCGTCGCGGAAATAAACCGGGCCGGCCTCCACTCACTGGAGGTGCCCGAGCAGTTCGAGACGGACGGCTCGTTCGTCGTCGAACTCCGCAATCGCGGCGAGCCAACCCACGTTCACCTCCATCTTGACGACCCCCTTTCGACGGTTGGCCATATCGAGGCAAACAATCACTACGTCGCCGGCGGCGACAGCCGGCGCGTTCGCGTTGAGCTTGACGCCCCTCCAGGCACGAGCCGGCAGGGAAGCCTGAAGCTTGTCACCGCTCACGGTGCCCAGACACGGTACGTCACCATCGTCGTTGACGCCACCGACGAGGGGGTGACCGTTGATCCGGAGTTGGGGACGCCGAGCGACCCTGACTCGCCTGCGCCGCTGGCCGATGTCGACCCGCTGCACGCGGCGTCGCTGGGCATCGGCGGTGTCGGCGTCTTGCTGGCTGTCGCTGCTGTCCTCGCCGCCAACGGACTCACGGTCGCCTTCGGCGTGCTTGCAGTGCTCGCGGGCCTCATCGCGGTCGGGCTGGCGACGATGCGCTAATCCTTCTCGGTCGGAACTCCCCCGAGGTTGCCTTCCTCGTCGAACCGTTTGGCACGCAGGAACCGTGCCCGATAGCGATTCGCGCCGTCAGAGACGTCTGCCTCACGTATCTCGTCTGCCCGGCCGTCAGCAACCGCATCGATTATCCCCTCGATCTGTTCCTTCTCGCTCGGTGTGAGCGTGAACTCGTAGGTGCGCTCCTGTTCGGCCTCCAGTCGCGTCCACTTTCGAGCGGCTGCGATGACGAGCGAGCAGGGTTCTCGACACGGGAACACGCCGTCACCACCGTCTACATCCAGGGCCGTCTCGTCGTCGTACTGCCATTCGCGGCGCTTGAGACACTGCGAGTCGTCACAACAGGCCTCCGCGACCCAGTTGACATGCTCGTACCCCTCGCCGCGGTCCCATGTTTTGACGACACCGTAGATACCGCTCTGTCTGCTAACGGCGTCCCGCCAGTGGTCGATATCGAGTTCTCCCTGTCGCTCGAGATACCAGTTAGCGATGGTCGCCGGGTAGACGTACTCCACTGTCTCGGCACACTCCCGGCCTGTCAGGTCGACGAACACCCAGCCGTGCGGGAGCGATGGAGCCGTCTTCAGCGGCCGGTAACGGCCGTCGTCGTCTGTCTTCACCAGCGAGCGCGCCTCGAGCGGCTCGTCGTGAACAGCAAGTGTCTCGCGGTCTTGGTCTGTCTCCTCGACGTGTCGAATCTCGTACCGGCGCTCGCAGTCCACAAGTTCGACCTGCACGCTGAGTTGCCCCCATTCGCGGCGCATCCCGTCGGCCAGTCGGTCGTACCGCTCGGGGACCGCGAGTTCCCCAGCGCGTTCTGCCCACCTGAGGAACGCTCGGTCGGCCTCCCCTCGCTCGCGCGTCCAGTAGGCCCAGTTGGAGACGTACTCCGGGTGATCGTCGGCGAGTTGGCGGAGTTCTGCCGCCGAAAGCCCCGACTCGTGGATGTCGCGGTCGGCAATCGAGAGGGTGAAGGTCTCGCCGTCGGCCTCAACGACGAAGCCGTCACAGTCGACGCCCCCCTCGCGGGCCGCCTCAACGAGCCCGGTCCGTGTCGCGTTCATACCTCCTGTTGTCGGGGGATGCTCAAGTATCCATCCGAACAGGGTGCCGAGGGGTTAGAAGAGAACTGCCGCGGCGGCGTCGAATGCAACCCCGGAGAACAGGCCGAGCGCGGGCAGCAGAACGACCGTCGCGACCGCGGCAGCCATCACAGCTGCATACAGCGTCGACGGGTAAGAGGTGACCTCTACGCCGTCTGCTGGCTCCTCGATCCACATCGCCTTCACGACGCGGCTGTAGTAGAACAGTGACAGTGCACTGTTGACCGCGCCGACGAGCGCGAGCCACCAGACACCGGCGTTCACCGCGCCGGCGAACAGGTAGTATTTGGAGACGAAGCCGCCGCCGACGGGGAGTCCCGCCAGCGAGAACATGAACACCGTCATCGCGACACAGGCGACCGGGGCGCGGGTCGCCAGCCCGTTGTAGTCCTCGAACGTGCGGCCCACACCCCAGTGTTCCGCAAGCGCGATGAACAGGAACGCGCCCGTATTCATGAACCCATACACGAGCAGGTGAATCATCCCAGCGCCGAGCACCAACCCGCCGTCGCCAGTGCCAGTCAGCGCCGCCAGGCCAATAAGCACGTAGCCGGCGTGGCCCACCGACGAGTACGCCAACATCCGCTTGACGTTTTCCTGCGTGGCGGCGGCAAAGTTACCGAGCGTCATCGTGACGACGGCGAGCACCTGGACAGCGAGCACCCAGTCGATGGCGCCGACGACTCCCTCGATGGGGAACGCGACAGTCATGACGCGGAATGCGAGTGCGAAGCCAGCGGCCTTCGAGGCCGACGAGAGGAACGCCGAGATGGGCGCAGGCGCGCCCTCGTACGCCTCGGGCGCCCAGAAGTGGAACGGGACGCTCGCGGTCTTGAACGCGAAGCCACCCAGTACCATCAACACGCCGATGCCGAGTACACCCGGCAACGCCGTATCACGGACCGCGGTCGCGACGCTGTCGATGAGCAACGACCCAGAGACGGCGTACACAAGCGAGATGCCGTAGGCGAACACCGCAGACGAGAGCGCACCGATGAGGAAGTACTTCAGCCCCGCTTCGACGCTTCCGCGGTTGTCTTTGAGGAAGGCAACGAGCGCGTACGAGGGGAGCGAGGCAAGCTCCAGCGCAACGAATCCCACAGCGAGCGACCCCGCGGAGGCCATCAACGTCATCCCTGTCGCCGCCAGGGTCAGCAGGATATAGTACTCTGCTTGGTAGCGGAGATCCTCGAGGTAGTCATAGCTGGCCAGCGCCACCAGAGCGGTGACGCTCGTGAAGACGACCTGGAAGAACAGCGCCATCCCGTCGACGACGAGCTGGCCGCCGTACAGCGTCACTACGGGGTCGCCGACACCGACGAGCAGATAGGTGACAGAGACACCCATTGCTGCGAGTGCGCCGACGAACGCGATGCCTGCCAGCACGGGATTGTTGCTGGAGCCAGGGTCGATACTGTCGAACGCGAACAGCACGAGCGCGGTTACGCCGAGCACGAGCGTCGGGGCAGTCGCCGCCCAGTCGGGGGAGATCATGCTGACCCACCTCCGAAGGTCGCGGTGACCTCACCCGCAGTCGGCAATACTGGCTCCGTCGCCTCAAGGATGGCGTTGAACGCGAGATCGTACGGGAACGTCCCCAGCGCGATGATGAACACGACGAGCACCAGCAGTGGGACCACATCGTGGACGGCCGCCGGCGACACCTCGTAGTCAGTCGCCGAGCGGAACGGACCGAACAGTGACTGTTGCATGGACCACAGCAGGTAGCCGGCGACGACGACGATGCCGAACATCCCTACGGCGGTGAACAGCGGGGCGCCAGTGAAGGCTGCGCTGAACGTGCCGACGAACACGAAGAACTCGGCCGCAAAGCCGGCCATCAGTGGCAGCCCCATGTAAGCGAACGCACCGGCGACGAACGCACCGACAGTCACTGGCATCCGGTCTGCTAAGCCCGACATGTCGCCGACCATCCGGGTATGGGTGGTGTTGTAGATGACGCCCACGCAGGCGAACAGCAGCCCGGAGATCAGTCCGTGGCTCACCATCTGGAACGTGGCGCCGCCGGTGCCGTACAGCGTGTACGCGACCAGGCCGAGCGTCACGTAACCCATCGAGGAGACTGACGAGTAAGCGACGATGCGTTTCAGGTCGGACTGGGCGAGCGCGAGCAGCGCCCCATAGATAATAGAGATGACACCCAGCGCGGCGATGGGCACCGCGAGCGTCTGAGCGACGCCCGGCAGCATCGTGAAGTTGAATCGCAACAGCGCGTATGTTCCCATCTTCAGCAAGACCCCCGCCAGCATCACCGAGGCCGGCGTGGGTGCCTCCACGTGGGCGTCCGGCAGCCACGTGTGGAATGGGACGACGGGCACCTTCACCGCGAAGCCGATGAACATGGCGATAAACGCGAGCGTCGCGACCTGTGCAGGTGCGAGCAGGCCGAGTCCGCCGAGCTCGCCCGCGCGGAGCGCCTGTGCAATTGCCGGCAGATCCAGCGATGACACCGACTCACCGAGCCCGAAGACCAGCCCGAAGAAGCCGATGAACATCACGATGGAGGCGATATTGGTGTAGACGAAGAACTTGATCGCGGCGTACTTGCGGCGTGCACCACCCCAGATACCGATGAGGAAGTACATCGGGACGAGCACGGCCTCCCAGAAGACGAACCACAGCAGGAAGTCGAGTGCACCAAAGACACCGACCAACGACGCCTCCATGAACAGCATCAGCCCGTAGAACTGGCTCTGGCGCTCGTTGATGGGCGTCCACGAGGCCAGGATAGCCAGTGTCGTCAGCAGCGTCGCGAGCACGACCAGCGGCATCGAGATGCCGTCCAGCCCCATGTGCCAAGAGACATCATAGCGGCCGAGCGTCAGCCACGCGTACTGCGTCTCGAAGGCTGCGTCGCCACCCAGCAGGGCGTTGCCCGTTCCGTCAAAGACGGCGTACATGTACAGCGACAGCGCCAGCGGCACCAGCGAGAGGCCCAGCGCCGCCTGGGGCGCGTATGCCTCCGGAAGCACGAAGACGACGAACGCCCCGAACAGACAGATTCCCACAAGCAGTTCCATCATCATAGGAACCACCCCTGCATGATGCCGAAGGCGACGAGCAACAGCGTCAGCCCAAGCGTCAGCAGCGCCGCGTAGTTACTCACGATACCCGTCTGTATCCGGCGGAGCCGGTCGCCCGTGAAGAGGCTGAGACTGGAGACGAAGTTGACGAGGCCGTCGACGATATTCACATCGAAGCCGTCGGCCGCCCGGGCGACCCGCACGGTGAGTCCCTCTGCGAGCCACACCTGATACTCGTCCTGATAGTAGTTGTTGAAGAGCACGGTCTTGACTGCACCCAATTTCTCTGTGTGTTCGACCGGGTCGGGACCACGGTATAGCACGACGGCGAGCCCAGCCCCCGCGACCGCCAGCCCAAGCGAGACGGCCGCCGAGGCAAGCATCGTGACCGTCTCGCCCAGCGGGTACGCCTTGGTATAACCGGCAAACGTGTGGAGTAGTTCCTCGTAGTGTTTACCGGTGAGTCCCTCCGGCCCGTGGAACAGCCAGTCGTGGAGGAACTCAGGCACTGCGGGGACGAATGTATGGACTGGTACGAGGTTGATGCCACCGGCGACAGCGGCGAGTATCCCGAGTACGACCAGCGGGATCTTCACGTTCCAGCGGACCCCGTGGGGATCACGCGCGGTGTCCGAGCGCGGCTCTCCGTGGAACGTGAGCAGCACCATCCGGAACGTGTAGAAGCCGGTGAAGAAGACCGCGAGCAGCCCCATTGCGTACGCACCGAGCAGGAGCGGCGACGCTCCAAGTCCATGGACGAGCGTCTCGAACAGGACCTCGTCTTTCGACCAAAATCCAGAGAATGGGACGATTCCCGCGAGTGCAAGACTCCCGGACAGGAACGCGTAGTATGTGACGGGCATCTTGTCTTTCAGCCCGCCCATATCCCACATGTCCTCGTTGTGGTGCATCGCGATGATGACCGACCCAGCACCGAGGAACAGCAACGCCTTGAACACCGCGTGAGTTGTCAGGTGGAATACGCCGGCGACGTAACCACCGCCGCCCAGTGCGAGCATAATGTAGCCGTACTGTGAGATAGTCGAATACGCGAGCACCTGCTTTATTTCCCGCTTGACAACACCCATGGTTGCGGCGAACAGCGCGGTGAAACCGCCGACGAACGCGATGACTGCAAGCGCCGTCGGTGACAGGGCATAGAAGCCGTACATCCGGGCGACGAGGTAGACACCGGCGGCGACCATCGTCGCAGCGTGGATCAGCGCCGACACCGGCGTCGGACCTTCCATCGCGTCTGGCAGCCACGTGTGGAACGGGAACTGCGCGGACTTACCCATCACACCCCCGAGCACGAGCAGGCCGATGATTGTGAACCACGTCTGGGGTGCGAAGCCGAACGTATTGAGTGTCGCCTCACCGTTCAGCGCCTGTTCGGCGAGGTGAGGGAACGATTCCTCGACGCCGGGGCCGCCGAACGCGGCCGTCCCGAACGTCGCGAACACCGCGACAACACCCACGAGGAAAAAGTAGTCCCCGAACCGCGTGACGAGGAATGCTTTCTTGGCCGCCGACGGCGGGCCGGGCTCGCGGAACCAAAAGCCGATGAGCAGGTACGAGCAGAGCCCCACCAGTTCGAAGAACATGAACGCCATCAGCAGGTTGTCGGAGAAGACGAATGCGAGCATACTCGCCGTGAAGAGTCCAAGTTCGGCGTAGTAGCGCGGGAGCCCCGTCTCACCCTCGTCGTTCATGTAGCCCAGTGAGAATATGTGGACCAGCAGAGCGATGGTCGAGACGATGACCAGCATAAGCGTCGACAGCTGGTCGAGCAGGATGCCGAAGGTCAGCTCGTACGGGACTGCCTCGCCACCGACCCACGTGTAAAGAGTCGACTGGTAAGCGTGACCTGTGGCGACAGTGTACAGCATCGCCACCGAGAGTACAAGCGATCCACCCGTCGCGAGGATGCCGGCGATAGCTCCCTTTTTCGGGAGGTAGTCGCCAGCCAGCAGTGCGACGAGGAACGATACAAACGGGAGGACGGCGATTGCTGGTGCGAAAGCTGTGAGTTCTGCCATGTTACCACCTGAGTGTCGTCGCTTTCGTCACGTCCACGTCCGCGAAGTTGCGGTACAGGACGAGGATAATACCGATGCCGACGGCCACCTCGGCGGCGGCCAGCGCCATCGTGAACAGGCTGAACACCTGTCCAGTGAGGTTCCCGTGGAAGTACGAGAACGCGACGAAGTTGATATTCGCGGCGTTCAGCATCAGTTCGACCGACATCAGGAACAGCAGCGCATTGCGCCGCGTCAGGATGCCGAACAGGCCGACACAGAAAATGAACGCCGACAACACGAGATAATACTCGACGGCGACCGCCATTCAGCGGTCACCTCCATCGGCCATCGGGACCGCCTCTTCCTCCTCGGCAGTTTCGTCGTCGCGCGTGCCGAGCATGACCGCTGCGGCCAGCGCCGACAGCAGCACGACGTCGATTATTTCGAAGGCGATGAGAAACCCTTCGGAGGGGAGGGATCCGCCGTCGAGGTTGAACATCGCGTAGCCGATGCTCGCGGTGATGCCGGTCGCTCCGTCGAACGTCGCCGCGGTTCCGAAGTCAGCCGTCACGAAGACGGCCGCGAACACTGCGAACAGCACGAACGCGACCAGCCCAACAATCTGTCGCGTGTCCGTGTGGAGCCGGGGCCGGGATGTCATCCAGTCACCTCCAGACCTTGGTCGTCGCGCTCGCGGACGAGCATCACAGCGAACGTGATGAGGATGAGCACCCCGCCAACGTAGACGAGGATCTGCATTGCCGCGAGGAACTCCGCGCGCAACATTACGTAGTGGATCGCGACCGACACGAGCGCCGCCCCTAGCAGGAGCGCGCTGTGCCAGACGTCACGAACCAGTACGACGCCGAGGCTGCTGCCCGCTGTCACGAGCGCGAACAGCAGAAACGCCGCCAGTTCGACCGGTGCTGCAGCCATTACCCGACACTTTGCGGCCTTGTGTTTGAAGCTTTCTTTGTGCACCCGTACGCGGGAAACGTGATTGCGGGCCGACACAGCTGCTGACGAACGCAGCGGCCACGAGAGAAGCAGAACGCGGCTATTGGTAGTCGACCTCGCCTTCGCCCTCACCAATCCAGCCGCCCCGGTCCGGCTCCCGGGACGCCAACGGGTCGATGTCTTTGTACCACGGGACGTTCTTTAGTTGCTCCATATTATACGCGAGGTCGTCTTTCGTGTCGCCGGTGAATTCGAAGTTCTGCGTGAGCAGGATGGCGTCGACCGGGCACACCTCCTCGCAGAGCCGGCAGTAAATACACTGGCCGATATGGAGGTTATACTGCTCGCCGTTCCGCTGGTCGTCTGTCACGATCTGGATAGTGTCGTTCGGGCAGACGTTCTCACACTGGCGACACCAGATGCACCGCTCCTGTGAGAACTTGTGAACGCCGCGGAACCGCGGACTGACCTCCGGAGTGTCCTCCGGATACTCGACGGTGAAGGTGTTGCCGTCGAGGGCGTGTTTCATTGTCGTTGCCATCGATTTGAGTAGTCCAATCATTATGCGATCACTCCCACGATGACGGCCGTGAGCACGAGGTTGGCGAACGATAACACCAGCATTCCTTTCCAGCCAATCTCGATGAGCTGGTCAATGCGCACACGCGGGATGGCCGAGCGCATCCACTGGGTGAACAGGAAGACCGCCCAGATTTTGATGACGAACCAGAGGAAGCCAGGCAGGATCTCCACGCCCACGAACGGGCTCGTCGGCCCACCGAGGAACACCGTCGCGACGATGGCGCCCCCGAGGAAGATGTGGAGGAATTCGCCGAGGTACATCAGTACGAAGTAGACCGACGAGTACTCGGTCTGGTAGCCAGCGACGATTTCCGTGGGTGCCTCCGGCGTATCGAAGGGGTTGCGACCAACCTCAGCGAGGTTCGCTGCCATGAACAGCAGGAACGCGAATGGGTTGACGAACGCGTACCAGCTTTTCAATCCAGCGCCGAGCGGCTCAGTCTGTGCGGCGACGATTTCGCTCATCTGGAGCGAGCCGGCGAAGATGACTACCGACGCCGCCGTAATGACCAGCGGAATCTCGTACGCGAGGTTCTGTGCCACCGCGCGGAGCCCACCCAGCAGCGAGAACTTGTTGTTCGAGGCGTAGCCGGCCATCACCAGCCCGACAGAGGCAATTGAGGCGACGGCGAACACATACACTAACCCTACCTCAGGATCCGCGAGCTGGATGCCGTTGCCCATCGGGATGACCGCGAAGCCGAGCAGTGCCGAGGAGGCTAGCACGAACGGCGCAAGGTCCCAAGCCGGCCGGTCGACGCCGTCGGGGACGATGAGTTCCTTCGAGAGCAGCCGGACGGCGTCGGCGACGATGATGAGCAGACCGAATGGGCCAACTCGGTTGACAGCAATGCGGTCGGTAAATGCGGCCGTGATTTTCCGTTTCGCCCACGGGCCCGCAAGCGCCGTCATACTGAGCATCAGCGAGCCAACGAGAGCCGCGCCGACCAGCGAGCCGATGACATCGCCTGCGAGCGTCCCCTCCAGCCCGAGCAGCGACGCGACGGTGTCCGGAAGTGTCCCGGTCGCGGCCGACTCGTTACCGCCGGGTGTTGGTGTCGTCTCCTGCATCACCGGTCCACCTCACCGAGGACGATGTCGAGGCTGCCCAGCGACGCGATGAGGTCGGGGATATACTCACCCTGAGACATTTCTGGCAGCGTTTGCAGGTTCGAGAAGCAGGGCGAGCGAATCTTGAACCGCGCGGGCGTCTCCGTCCCGTCCGAGCGCATGTAGATCCCGAGTTCACCTTTCGCACCCTCGACAGCCCGGTAGATTTCAGTGTCGGGGTCCGGCTTCAGCGTTCGAGGGACGTTCGACTGGATAGTACGGTCCTCCTCTGGCCAGTCCTCGAGGAGATCCACACACTGGTCGATGATTTTCGCCGACTCCTCGACTTCTTGAAGCCGGACGAGCACGCGTGCGTAGTTGTCACAGCCGTCCTCAGTGACGACGTCCCAGTCCAACTGGTCGTAGTAGCCGTAGGGGTCGTCGCGCCGGAGGTCGTAATCGACGCCGGAGCCGCGGGCGACTGGCCCGGTTGCGCCGTACGTTTTGGCCACCTCTGGCTCCAGAACACCGGTGTTGACACACCGCATCTGGAAGATCTCGTTGGAGGTGACCAGGTCGTGGTACTCTTCGAGCTTCTCCGGTAGGTCCTCGAGGAAGTCGCGGATGGTCTCGAAGAACTCCTCACGGGGCTCAGGGAGGTCCCACGCGACGCCACCCAAGCGGAGGTAGTTGAACATCAGCCGCTGGCCGGTGAGGTCCTCGAGGATGTTCTGAACAACCTCGCGGTCCCGGGTTGCGTACATGAAGATAGCCGTGAAGTCGCCATAGACGTCGAGGGCAAACGTGCCGAGCGCGAGCATGTGACTCGCGATACGGCACAGCTCCGCGGACATCGTACGGATAACCTGGGCGTACTCTGGCACCTCAATGTCGGCCATGTCTTCAGCCGCGCGGGCGTACGCCCATTCATTGAGGATGCCAGCTGAGATGTAGTCCCACCGGTCGGGATACGGCATAATCTGGTGCCGGTAGGTACCGTTCTGACAGATCTGCTCCTCACACCGGTGGAGGTAGCCGATATCGCTCTCCACATCGGCAACCTGCTCGCCATCGAGCGTCGTTTTTAGATGGAGCACGCCGTGAGTCGCCGGGTGGTGCGGCCCGATGTTGAGGAACATCGTATCCGGGTCCGCCTCGGAGCGGTGATCCTCCTCAAGTGGGTTGGCGTGCTCGCGGAACGGCACAACCTGTGGCTTTTCCTGATCGTAGTCGAGCGAAAGCGGGTGTCCTTGCCACGTCTCGGGCAGAAGAATCCGCTCCAGATTTGGGTGATCCTCGTATTCGATGCCGACGAGGTCGTACGCCTCTCGCTCGTGCCAGTCGGCCGTACGATAAACAGAGGCGGCCGACTCAGAGACGGGGGCGTCCGTTGCCGTCGGGACCACGACACTCACCTCTTGGGTGGGGTCGTCGTACTTTTTCAGGTGATAGATGGACTCGTAACGGTCCTCGTACTCCTGGGCCGTGACACACGAACAGTGGTCAAAGCCCGCCTCGTCGCGCAGCAGCTCA
The DNA here is from genome assembly GCF_042216475.1 of Halosegnis sp. NCBI lineage: Archaea > Methanobacteriati > Methanobacteriota > Halobacteria > Halobacteriales > Natronomonadaceae > Halosegnis > Halosegnis sp. The sequence continues at coordinate 71,122 of NZ_JBDGTV010000007.1, read as the reverse complement.
AGTGCCGCCTGCACCTCGTCAGGCCGGACGATGAACGCCTCGGCGTTGACGTGGCTCTCGCGACCAATGACATGCTCACCAAGGAGCGCCTCGATTGCGTCGTAGTCCAACCCGTCTTCGGTCTCGCCGACCGGGAGCTCCGGTCGGGTGGGATCTTCGAGGCTCATCCTTCCACCGGGGACTCTGCCCAGTCATAGCGCATGACAAGATCTTCTTCGTCAATCTGGTCGGCGAGGTGTTGTACCAGTTCGTCGTCTTCGAGGTCGCTGAACTGCTCAAGCTCGTACGGCTTCACCGTCACAGGTGATGTCTCGCCGTTGGCGACCCGCTCTTGCAGCTTGGCGATGCCGTACACGAGCGCCTCCGGACGCGGCGGACAGCCGGGAACGTGGATATCGACGGGGATGACCTCTTCGGCGCCCTTGATGACGTTGTATCCTTCCTGGAACGGGCCGCCCGAGATAGTACATGAGCCCATGCCGACAACGAACTTCGGCTCAGGCATCTGGTCGTACACCCGCTTCATTCGGGGGGCGAACTTCGAGACGATGGTACCCGGCACGATGATGACGTCCGCCTGCCGCGGGGATGCGCGAGGCACCCCTGCGCCGAAGCGGTCAAGATCGTGTTTCACCGCGTACGTGTGCATCATCTCGATACTGCAGCAGGCGATACCGAACTGCAGCATGAACATTGAGGAACCGCGCACCCAGTTCATAAACTGGTCGAACTTGGTGAGGATGAACGGCGACGAGCCGAACGCCTCACGTAGCTTAGAGTTGAACCGGGCGTCGACTCCCTCTCCTATCCGGGCTTCCTGCGTCGATTGTGTGTTGTCGCTACTCATATTTACTTCGTACTGCCTGCGGTCTCGCGTGCCCGAGTGGACTTCACCCACCGGACCGCGCCATTGCGCCACGCCCACGCGAGTCCGACGACCAGCACTCCGATGAATACCAACATCGGCACCAACGCCTGCGTCATGCCGAACTGCTGGACTGCATCGCGGTAGATAACCGTCCACGGGAAGATGAGGACGGTCTCAATGTCGAAGATGACGAACAACAGCGCCACCATGTAGTACTGGATGTTGAACCGAATGCGCGTGTCGCCCGTCGGGACCTCGCCGGACTCGTAGACGGCGGTCTTTCCTTGCTCCGGCACGCTCGGGCGCAGTAGCGCCGACACCATCACCATCGACAGCGGGATGACGATGGACACCACCACGAGCGCCCCGATAGCGATCCACGGATTACCCATTTGTCTGTATCAACCACGGCTTAGGAGAGCGGATACATAAGGGTTCATTCTCACCCGTGTGCGCACGCACGCCGGCCCTGTCGGCTGTCCGAAGCCTACTCAGACCCGCCCCGACGGTCGCGGAACGCCTGTGTCCCCGTCTCATGGAGCTCCCGCGACACCTCGCCGACCCCCTGCTGGCGCCGCTCATGGAGTTCAATCAGCCGCTCCTCCAAATCTCCGTGCGTGCGCGCGAGGGTCTGGACGGCAGACAGCGCCGCATTATACGACTTCCCCGCATCAACGGCCGTGATCGGCGCGCCCGTTGGCATCCCGAGTACGCTGTCGACGGACTTCTCTTGGACGGGAACCCCCACGACGGGCAGTGGGTAGGCAATGCTGGCGGTCATGTTGGGCAGATCTGCCGACTTTCCGCCTGCGCCTGCAATGATAATGTCTAGCCCACGGTCGCGGGCCGTCTCTGCGTACGCATACATCAAATCAGGCGTGCGGTGGGCACTCACCACGTACGTTTCGAAGGTATACCGTGCCTCGGGCGGGTTGTCATAGTTGGTCAGTTCGGCGAACCCAAGATCAGTAAGCGCCTGATGGGCGCCGTACATCACGTCCAAGTCAGAATCTGACCCCATCACGATACCTACCTCAGGCCGCACCGCCTCGGGACGGTCGCGGTCGGCCTCTGCGTGTAAGTCCGCTATCAGTGAGTCGACTGCCTCAGCCATACCAGTTGGCCGTGGCCCGCCTCCTTCGCCGTTGCGGTCACGCGAACGTCACCTGATCAGGAAGGTGTCGGGCACGCGAGAGCAGCGCATCGGCCCCGTGGATATCAGTGGCATCTCCAGGCAGGGTCACGTGGCCCATCTTTCGAAGCGGCCGCACCTCACGTTTCCCGTACCAGTGGAGTGCTGCCCCCTGGACGGCGAGCAGGTCCTCAACGCCTGCCAACCGCGCTGGACGAACCTCACCCTTCCCCAGCAGGTTAACGCTCGCCGTCGGACAGCGACGATCAGTCGCGCCGAGCGGCCAGCCGAGCACCGCACGGACGTGCTGGCCGAACTGCGAGGTGGAACACCCCTCGATGGTCCAATGGCCGGAGTTGTGCGGCCGCGGCGCTACCTCGTTGACCAAGATGGTGTCTTCGGCACCGGACTGCTCAAACAGTTCGATGCCGAAGACACCACGCCCCTCTAGCGTGTCGAGTACATCCAGTGCCACCTCACGCGCCCGCTCGCGGGTTGCGCGGTCTGTGCGGGCAGGTGACACCGTCGCGCGGAGTATCTCTGCCTCGTGGACGGTCTCGGTGACGGGAAAGGCAGCCGTCTGGCCGTCGGCGCCGCGGCAACCGATGACAGCGAGTTCGCGGTCGAACGGGACCATCCGCTCGGCAAGCGCGCCGTCGTCGCCGGCCCCAACCTCGGCCAACGCCGCGGCCGCCTCCTCGGGTCCCTCGACAGGGACGTTACCACGGCCGTCGTAACCGCCAGTGCGTGCTTTGAGCATCACCGGCCAACCGAGGGCATCGCCGGCGGCCCGCAGGTCCGCAGCGTCATCCACTCGATGGTACTCCGGAAGGGGAATGCCTGCCTCGGCGAAGGCGTCATTCTGGACAAGTTTGTCCTGTATCGTCCGCAGCGTCTCTGGGTGGGGATGAACAGGGGTGCCCGTCTCTTCAGCGACGGCCGCCAGCGTGTCCGGGTCCGCCAGCTCAATCTCGTAAGTGAGCACATCCGATCGCTCTGCGACCGCACGAACTGTCTCGTGGTCGTCGAAGGCACCGACCACTTGCTCGTCGACGACGGGGCTGGCGGGACAGTTGGGCGTCGGGTCGGAGACGACCACCCGCACGCCAAGCGGCCCGGCCGCCTCGCCAAGCATCCGCCCGAGCTGTCCACCCCCCACCACGCCGAGCGTCGGTCCGTCGTCGGAGAGATGCATATCTCACACACCAAGCGGCAGCGCCTGAAGCTTGCGGTTAGCGGTCGGGGTCGACGTAGACGACGATACCGTCGAACCAGTTGCCGCCAGTCGTTCGGTGGAGGAAGGCGTATCGCTCGTAGCCGTCTGTCCGGTTAGCGAGCGTGTTAGGGCCCGCCAGCGCCGCCGGCTGGTCGCGGCAGTCGACGGTCCGCTCCAACGTACAGTCAGCCGGCGCGACAACCACTGCGGGGAGCCGGTCGGGCAGCTCCTCAGGCGCATTGCCGCACGCGACGCTCGCGTCCGCGGCCGTCAGATACCAGCCCAGTGGCAGCGTTCGGAACCAGCTGATACACGCGGGCCTGCGCGGAGCATCCGTGTCGCCATCAACGAACTCCTCGTTGCCGTCGCCGTAGACAAATACGTCTCCCCCGTCGGCAACAGCCGCGTCCATCGCCGCAACGGCCGGGCGCATCTCCTGACTCGGCTGGGCATACTGGACGAGTGCGTTGTCAGGCGACGTAGTGTTCGCGTACACACCCGTCGCGGCGCCGCCAGCAACGGTCCCAACGACCACAATCAGGAGCACAACGGCTGCGGCGATGCCCACGGTATCCTCGCTCACAACCGCATCGCGAACTGTCTCGACGAGTACGGCGAGCCCGACGGCCGCAGGCACCGCTAACGGGACGAGCGCGTTCGCTAGTATCCACGCATTGACAATGTCAGTGCCGAACGCATAGCCGGGCACAGAGACGAATCCCCAGTAGCTGCAGCCAAGGACAAACTGCCGGGGTGGATTGCCGGCGTACCGCTCGATGAAGAAGCCGACGACGGCAAGCGCGACAAGTGGCGCGGCGTAACCGCCAATGGCACGCACAGACCGTTCAAGCTGGTCACCGATAGCCGCAAGCGTCGTCTCGCTGGTTCCGCCAAACCAGTGACCGTAGCCGGTCGCTACCTGGTCGGCCGTCGTAGAGAGCATCTCCGGTGCCCGGGCTGGGTTCGCAAGCGTGTCATAGAGTCCAACCCACTCCCCGCCACGAGGGGCATACAGGAAGACGAACAGCACGACAAACACGAGGAGACTCGCGACGAGGTGGCCAAGCCACCGGCCGGCCCGCGGGTCAACACCACCTCCGTCGGCGAGGACCCGCCCACGGGCGAGTCCGCGCCACCGTCCCAGCCGTTTGAGTCCCGTCTCTGACCCTCCGAACAGCTTCGCGTCAACGACGAGCGCGCCCGCACCCAGCCAGCAGAGTACGTAGACGACGGCATTTTCTTTTGCGCCAAATCCCAGTGCTAGCGTCGCCGAGCCCAAATAGAGGTACCGTGGGCCGAAGCCGTCGTACACGCGGACGAACGCCGCGAACGCCACAGTGCAGAGTGCCGCGACCAGCACCGTCGAGCGCATGAACCGACCGTAGTAGAGCAACAGCGGGTTGACCGCGAGAAAGAAGGCGACACCAACCGTCTCGACATCAGAGAGTCGGTGGCGGAACCACAGCGCGACCAGCGGGAGCAGGCCACCGACGACAGCGACGGGGAGCCGGGCAGCGAAGTCCGTTGGTCCGAGCAGCGCGAACAACGGGCGGCCGACGTGCTGAACAAGCGGGCCATGGATGATGAATCGGTAATGGAACTCGCCGGTCTGGAGGTAATGGAGTGTCCAGTAGGCGACTCGCGCCTCGTCGAAGTGCGCGACCCGGGAGCCAAGGAAGACAAGCCGCGCGAGCAGCCCGACGACAGCCAGCGCGACGACGGCCTGGACCGTCCGACTCGGGCGCAGGTCGCTCATTACCGCCGTCGTCGGGCGACGCCGTAAGAAGGCTTCTGGTCTCCAGTCAGGGCCACGTGCCCGACTCGGCGTGTGCCGAGGTGACCCGCTTGATGGCGACGACGTACGCTGCCGTTCGGAAGTTGGGGACGCCGTACGACTCGTAGGCCTCAATCAGGCCGTCGAAGGCGTCACAGACCACCCGCTCGAGTTCTTCATTCACGCGCTCTTCCGTCCAGTAGAACCGTTGGCGGTTTTGAACCCACTCAAAATACGAGACGGTGACGCCGCCAGCGTTCGCGAGGATGTCGGGAAACACGTGGACATCCCGATCGGTAAGCACGTCGTCCGCCTCTGGAGTGAGCGGGCCGTTGGCCGCCTCTACCACCACGTCGGCAGACACAGCCTGCGCGAGTTCGGCGTCGATGGCGTTCTCTAGTGCCGCGGGAATCAGCAGGTCGACATCCAGCCCCAGCAGCTGTTCGTTCGTTATCTCCTCGTCCGCTCCCTCGAAGCCGCGGACAGAGCCGGTCTCCCGCTTGTGGTGTTTGACAGCGGCCGCGTCGAGACCACCTCTCGTGTAGACGCCGCCCGAGGAGTCCGAGACCGCAACGACGTTCGCACCTACTTCCGACTCAAGCAGGCGGGCAGCGACCGAGCCAGCGTTGCCGTACCCCTGGACCGCGACGGTGGCACCCTCGATACGCCTGCCAAGATAGTCGAACGCCTCGCGGGCCGTCAGCATCGTCGAGCGGCCCGTCGCCTCGACGCGGCCCTCCGAGCCACCCGAGTCGAGCGCCTTCCCCGTGACGACGCCCGGTGCCGTCGTGTTCTCGAGCGTCTCGTAGGTGTCCTTGAGCCAGTTCATCTCGCGCTGGCCGGTATTGACATCTGGCGCTGGAATGTCGCGGTTCTCGCCGATAAGCGGGCGCAGTTCCTCGGCGAACGCGCGGGTGAGCCGTTCAAGTTCTGCGGCCGACAGCTCGCGTGGGTCGACCGCGATGCCACCCTTTCCACCGCCGTACGGGATGTCGACGGTCGCGCACTTGTACACCATCCAGCCTGACAGCGCCTTCACCTCGTCGCGGGAGACGTCCGGATGATAGCGGATGCCCCCCTTGTACGGGCCGCGGTCGCCGTTGAACTGCGAGCGGTAGGCACGGAACGTCTCCAGATCGCCGTCGTCCATCCGAATCGTAAGATTCGTCTCCAGTACCCGCTCTGGCCGTTTCAGTCGCTTGAGCAGGCCGTCGTTAATATCAACGTATGCAGCCGCGTCGTCGATCTGCTCTTGCAGACTCTCGAACGGGTTGGCCTCGTCGCTCATGGCTCTCTCGTGGCACGTTCGCCGCAAAAGTGCATCGGGGCCATACCGGGGGAAACGCCGTACCCTCGAGTCAATCCGACCAGACGCCGGCTGCGCGGGCCCGTTCACGGACCCGTTCGGCCTGTGTGACCAGCGGCGCGTCGACCATCTCGCCATCGACGCGAACAACGCCACCCTCTCCGGCTGCATCGAGTACGCGTCGAGCCCACTCGATGCGCTCGCCGTCAGGTGTGAACGCCTCGTTGACCACCGCAACCTGAGCGGGGTGGATGCATATTTTCCCATTAAAGCCAAGTTCGATGCCGAACCGGGCCGCTTCGGCCAGTCCCTCGCTGTCCTCGATATCGGTGTGAAGCGTGTCGATAGCGTCGACACCGGCAGCGGCGGCTGCCAACACGATGTGTTCGCGCGCGTGAAGGACTTCTGTTCCTTCGGCAGTCCGGGTTGCACCGATGTCCGCAGCGAGGTCCTCGGCGCCGAACACAAGCGCGTCGACAGGGTCAGCTGCCGCAATGGCCTGCGCCTCGAGTACGCCTGCGGCCGACTCACACAGTGCGAACACCGGCAAGTCGTGGTCGTGGGCCGCGAGTATGTCGGCAAGGGTCTGTACGTCAGCAGGGCTGTCGGTTTTGGGCGCCATGACGGCGTCGACGCGGGCATCGCCGGCGAGGGCCGTCGCGACATCTGTTTTGGCTGTCTCGGGGCTGGGGTTGACCCGGACGACCACCTCGGCGTCGGGATCGAAGGCCATGTCAGTCACCACGTCGTTGACGGCCTCGCGTGCGGCAGCCTTCGCATCGGGCGCGACAGCGTCCTCAAGGTCGAAACAGACGACGTCTGCGCCTGTTTCGGCCGTCTTGTAGAGCAATTCCGGCTCGTCGCCCGGGGCAAACAGCAGCGAGCGTCGTGCCATGCCGGGGGGAAACACCCGTGCTACATCACTCCGGCGACGACGCGAGCAGCAGCGCCGCCGTCGCAAGTAGGATGAGCGCCAACGGCACCGGTACTGACTGCGTCGACGCCGACTCGCTCGCCGCGAGAACGACGCCTGTGAAAGAGGCGACGATTGCGCCGAGGAGTAGCGCTGCCGCTACCGAGACGATGAGTGTTATCATTGTGGGGGGTGTGGCCGGGTCGGCCCCGGTGATTCAAACATATCGACAGAACACGGGCTGAAAAAAGTCGGGTGGACACCACCACGCTATTGATTGCCGCGGCCGCGCTCCCAGCTATGACAGGCCGATACTACAAGGAGTTTACCATCGGCGACGAGATAGTCCACCCTCGACGGCGGACCGTCTCCGAGCGTGACAACCAGACGTTCTGTGATATGACGATGAATCAGCAGCCACTCCACTTGGACGCAGCGTTCGCTGCGGAGACGGAGTTCGGCGAACGACTCGTCAACGGGCTCTACACGATGTCGCTGGCCGTCGGAATGACCATCCCAGAGACAACGGACGGCACCATCGTCGCGAACCTCTCATACGATAGCGTTGAACACCCGAACCCGGTGTTCCTCGGCGACACCCTGTATGCGCGTACAACGGTAACAGACAAACGCGAGACTAGCGACGGTGAGCGGGGTGTCGTCGAGATGCACGTCGACGTCTACAAGGTGGACGAAGGTGGCGACGGGCCGGACGGCGACACACTCGTCTGTGAGTTCGACCGGACCGTGCTGTCGCTCAAGCAATCCGAGTAAGCCAATCGCTTTGAACGCCGGCGTCGTAGGCAGAGTATGCGCGAGTGGGGCCGGTCACTGCAGCGGCAGACGGCGGGATTCGCCGAGTGGGTCGAGACTGACGCCCCCCAGCCCGGCACCATCGCACGGTTCGCCCTTGGCGCGATGGTGCTATCAGCGGGAGTACATAAGCTACTGGCGCCAGCCGCCTGGACGATATACGTCGTTGATTGGCTGGAGCCGCTGCTTATCGTCTCGCCGACGGTGTTCATGCTCATAAACGGCTGGCTGGAGGTAGGCTTCGGACTCACGCTGCTTGTCGACCGGTACGCGGCACTCGCAGCGCTGGTCGCGGCCGTCTCACTGACGGCGACGTGTGCGTATCTGGCGGTGGTTGGGGCAGCAGGCGGAGGCTTCGGCGACGTGCTCGCGCGGGACGTCGGTCTCGCGGGACTGGCATGGGCGGTCTTCGTCGGCGAATTCCGCGCGCACTAATCGACCGAGGCGACTCAGAGAATCGTCCCGTGTTTCTTCGACGGACGGTCCTTCTCGACGTCTTCGTAGAAGGCGAAGCGGGCGGCCAGCTCTTCGCGGAGCTCTGAGGGCGGAATAATCTCGTCGATGACAACCTCGCTCGCCATCCTGTGGATATCGATGTCGCGGCGGTACTCCTCGCGAAGTCGCTGCTCCATCTCAGCACGTTCCTCGGGGTCGTCGACCGCGTCCAGCTTGTTTGCATAGACGGCGTTAATAGCGGCCTCAGGACCCATAATACCGATTTCGCCCGAGGGGAGACCGATGGTCGACTCCGGATCGTAAGCGGGGCCGGACATCGCGTAAATGCCGGCGCCGTAGGCTTTCCGGACGATGACACACTGCTTGGGGACAGTCGCTGCCGAGGTGGCGTATATCATCTTTTTCCCTTTCTCGAGGATTCCCTCCTTCTCGACGGCCGATCCGGCCATGAAGCCGGGGGTGTCACACAGATACAGCAGAGGGATGTTGTAGGCGTCGCATGTCCACACGAAGCCGGCAGCCTTGTCGGCGGCATCAGGGTAGATGGCGCCGGCTCGCTTGGCTGGCTGGTTGGCGACGACGCCGACCGGCCGGCCATCGACGCGGGCGAATCCGGTGAGTATCTCTTCGCCGTAGTCGGGCTTCAGCTCGAAGAAGCTGCCGTGGTCGACCAGTCGCTCGATGACCCGCTCCATCTGGTAGGGTTCGTTGGGCGCCTCCGGCACCACTGCGTCGATACCCTTCGGCGACTTCCGGGGTGGCGCCGGCTCTGCGCGGGGTGGACGTTCGTCGCTATTATCCGGCAGATAGGTGATTAGCTGGGCAACCAGTTCGCGGGCGTGCTTCTCATCACGGGCGATAAGGTCCGCCGACGCTGAGTGTTCAGCGTGAACCTGTGGGCCGCCCAGTTCCTCCATCTCGATGTCCTCGCCGGTGACCATTTTCACCATTCGCGGCGAGGCAATAGCCATCGCAGACATCCCCTCGACCATGACGGTGAAGTCGGCAAATACGGGAGTGTACGCGGCGCCGGCAATACAGGGGCCGTAGAGGACACATATCTGCGGGACGCGTCCGGAGAGTCGCGAATGGTTGAAATAGTATTTTCCGATACCCTCGCGGTTTGCGAAGAAGCCCGTCTGCTCGTCGATGCGGCCGCCTGAGGAGTCCATCAGATAGAGGACGGGTTGGCCGGTCTTGAGCGCGCGCTGCTGCATCCGGAGGAACTTCTCGACGCCACGGCCAGCCATCGACCCCGCTTTGACCGTGAAGTCGTTAGCCATGAAGTGGACATCCCGACCGTCGAACTCCGCTGCGCCGGTGAGGAGGCCGTCTGCAGGCACACGGTCGGACTCGTCGTACTCGTCAACGTCTGGCGAGTCAGGGTGCCACTCGTCGAAGGCGGCGAACTTCCCGTCCTCGAAGTGGATTGCGTCGCCGAACCATAGTTCGAGCCGGTCGCGGACAAATAACTTCCCCTGGTCAGCGAGTCGCTCCCGGTACTTCGGGGGACCACCCGCCTCGATATCGCGTATCTCCTCGCGGAGCTGCTCTTCGCGGTCGGTGGGACCGGGATCGTCCGCCTCCTCGACGGGAGCGGTCAGCTCGACCTCGCGGACAAGCAGCGGCTCGTCAGCGTCACCGACGAAAACACGTATCTCGTCGTCATCGGTATGTGCCGCCAGCGCGCTGGCGATAGCCGAGGCCTCCTCCTCGGTCGCGTCGCCGCCGATACGGACGTTCATGCCTCCGACTCCTGACGCCCGTGACTAAGCGCTTTTGCACGGGTAGATAGAAAGTGACAGGAGGGAGCCGCACAGATTGGCAATATGGTCGGACTCGGCACCACGGCGAAGAAGCTGCAGACGCTCGCTGACACGGCCGAGCGGCTGTTCGAGCGGCTGAACGACCTTCGGTCGCGCGTTGAGGAGATGCATGAGCGAATCGATGAGACCCACGACCGGGTGGCCGCGCTGGAGCGGGAGAACGCCGAACAGCGCGCGCTTCTCGAGGCGTTGGCCGAGGAGCGGGACATAGATATCGAGGCTGTACTGACAGAGGCTGCTATTGACGACGCTGAGAACTCTGACGAATAGCGGCCTTGGCGTGGGCTTTTGAGCCTCCCGGCCCTGCTGTACGGTATGAAACTTCGTCAGGCAGCTCTCGGTATTGTAGGGACGGTCAGCGCTGCAGCAGCGGTGAACAGCCAGCTGACGGCGGACGAATTCGAGCCGCCGTTAGGCCGCGAGCAGTCGACCTATCGGTGGCGTGGCTTTGATGTTGCGTACACAGAATTGGGCGACCCGGGCGACCCTGATCTGGTCTGTCTCCACGGCGTCAACGCCGCCGGCTCATCTCACGAGTTCCGCGAGGTAATCGAGGAACTCGCCGAGGACTATCACGTGCTCGCGCCAGATCTACCAGGCTTCGGCGGCTCTGACCGACCTCCGTTACTGTATTCGGCGTCGCTGTACGTCGCATTCGTGACCGACTTCCTGCGAGAGCTGAGCGACGAGCCAACGGTACTCGCTTCGTCGCTAACGGCCAGCTACGCTGTCCAAGCCGCCGCAGAGACGGACATCCGGGAGTTCGTGCTCGTCTGTCCGACCACGCGGGCGATGCCTGGACGACGGACGTGGCTCCGGTCGCTGTTGCGGGCGCCTGTCATTGGCGAGACGCTCTATAACGCACTCACCTCGAAGCCGGCTATCCGGTGGTTCCTTGCGGACCACGGCTTTGCTCGTGAGGAGTCGATTACCGACGAGTGGGTTGAGTACGACTGGCAGACCGCCCACCAGCCCGGAGCCCGTTACGCGCCAGCGTCGTTTATAAGCGGCTTCCTCAACCTCGATACAGAGCTGGAGGCCGACCTTGCGGCACTCGATATCCCAACGACGATAGTCTGGGGTGAAGAGGCCCGGATGCCAGAGCCATCCTATGGCCGCGAACTCGCCGAGCAGGTCGGCGCCGATTTCGTCTCTATCGCCGACACAGACCTGCTGCCCCACGCTGAGGCCCCAGCAGAGTTCCTCGGCGTCTTTCGGCGACGGAAGGCGGCGGCCTAACGGGAGCCAGTAGTCACGTTCGGCGACGCTACATCCCCATATCTTCGGCGGCGTCTGGCACCGGCAGGTCGTGGACGGAGACGCCGAGCAGTTCCGCAGCGTGGTCAAGCGCCATGTCGAACCCGTAATAGCGCTCCAGTTCGTCGCCGTTAGCGGTCGGCCGGACCTTCAACATCGCATACCCCTCAATATTCTGGGCAACAGCAGCCGTCGCACCGTCCCGCTCGTAAGTCAGGACCCGCTCTTCATCCGTCTCATAGTACTCGGCGGTGATGTCGCCCAACTCGGCAGTTTCGGTCATACGTGTTGTAGGTGGCCATGGTACGGGAACCTGGCGGTCGCGGCGGGACGCACGTCTTTTAACCGTGGGGACATCGTGGTGTGAGACAGATGAGCACGGAGATCCGACTGTCGACGGGCAATTCGGTTCTCGACCGGATGCTGGATGGCGGAATCCCCTCAAACCGGAGTGTTCTCGTTCGCGGCGGGCCAGGGACAGGTAAGACGACGTTCGGAATGCAGTTCCTGCAGGCCGGCCTCGATGACGGCGAACGTTGTCTGTTCGTCTCGACAGAGCAGACCCGTGAGGAGCTGCACGACTCCTTCAAAGAGTATGAGTTCGATCTGGAGCACGACCGACTCGCGGTCACAACGCTCCATCCATCGCCGCGGGACAGCGGCGAGCGCGCCCAGTTGACGCTGCGGACGCTCGACGGTGGCAGCGTCGTCGACGACAGACAGATTCCATTCACGATCCAAAACGTCGCCCGCTACTTTCAGAACGCCCGGAACTGCGACCGACTCGTGCTCGACTCGGTGTCAGCGCTGCGGGCGGTCACCGACAACTCCGAGCTGTTCCGTCGACAACTGCTGGAGCTCATCCGGGTGTTCTCCGACGGACTCGGGGCAACGACGCTGTTCACCGCTGAGGCCTCGGAAGGTCACGACCCACTGTCGTTTACCACACACGGTGTCATCGTGATGCGCCGCGAGGCAGTGAACGGCGATCCCCACCGCTTCCTCGAGATACAGAAGATGCGCGGCATCGACCACGATCGCCGCACCGTCGAGTACGAGTTGACGGCTGCGGGTATCGACGCCGGCCCGTCCCGGCGGTCACAGCCACCGGAACTGAAAACCCACAGACACGTCAGCGTCGGTATCGACGGGTTAGACTCGCTGTGCGGTGGCGGGTTGGCGACCGGGGCGGGCGTCCTGCTCGAGCACGACGGCCGCGCCAATTTGACGGCATTGTTCGGTGCCCTGCTCGCGCGGGCTGTCGAGCGGGACGTTCCCATCGTGCTCGTCCCGACCATCCGGATGCGTCCCTCTTCACTGGGAACCATCCTCGGGGGCCACGATGTCGCCGCCGAGGACTTGCTCGCGACTGACCAGCTATTTGTTGTCGATCTCATCGGTGCATGGGACAACGATCATGAGAACGTCTACGCACCCTGCAGCACTGCCGAGGAACTATCTGCTGTGTTCGAAGATATCAATGGCCGCACGGGCGACGGGCCACGGGCGACGCTCATCAATGCCAATGCGGTGGTGGACAGTCTGGGCGGCGAGGATGCCCGCCAGAGCCGCTATACGCTCGAGGCCGACTGGCTCCGGCCGGGCGACCTTCTGCTTCACATTCAGAACCCTACGGAGACAAGCGAGGAGATGCATGGGTTCTACACGAACGCCGCCGAGCAGGTACTCCAGACCTGGGTGACTGACAACGGCCTCCAGTACGTCAGCCTCCGGAAATCCCCCTGTGGCTTCGTCGGCACCACCTCGCTGGTCGAGTACACGACAGAACCGCCATACCTCGAAGTACAGGCACCACCCGAGGAGCGAGAGAATCCGTACGCGGAGTGAAACCATTTCGGAGCTGGGACACGAGCCGTCGGCATGGAGTGGCTCGCTAGCGGCCTTCGGCGTGATGTGTGCATCTTGTTATACGACGAGCAGTACCGGAAGCAGGAACTCAAAACAGCGCTCCAGCGGCGCTACGACCGTCGACTCCGGCCTGAGCAGTTCGACGGCGCGATAACAGCGCTCGTTGATGGTGGTCATATCGAGCGCGAGGTAGAGGGCATCGCGGATGTGCTCTCGCTTACCGACGCTGGCCGCTCCCGGGTCGATGCGCAGTTCGCATGGTTTCGTGAGCAGGTGGAATAGCTACTCGAGCAGCTGCTTTGCGATGGTGTTACGGAGCACCTCGCTGGTCCCCTCGTAGATCTCGTTGAGCTTGGCATCCCGGTAGTAGCGCTCGGCCGGGAAGTCCTTCGTGTAGCCGTAGCCACCGTGAATCTGGATGCCCTCGTTCGCCACCTCACGAGACACCTCGCTGGCGTACAGCTTCGCCTGTGCGGCTTCCTTCGCGAATTCTTCACCGCGCATCTTCTTGTCTGCGGCGTCGTGCATCAGCAGCCGAGCTGCCCGCGTCTTCGTGTCCATATCCGCGATTTTGTGCTGGATGGCCTGGAACTCGGAGATAGGCTGATCGAACTGCTCGCGATCGGCTGCGTACTCGCTAGCGGCGTCGAGGGCCGCCTGCGCGATGCCAACCGACCGGGCTGCGATGGTGATACGCCCGCCGTTGAGTGTCTTCAGCGCGTGGACGAAGCCGCGACCCTCGTCGCCGAGCAACCGGTCTTGCGGGAGATACATGTCGTCAAACCGGAGTTCTGCGGTGGGACACCCCTTATCGCCGAGCTTGTCCTCTGTCCCCTCGACGATGAACCCGTCGTCCTCCTCGGGCCGGACGATGAACGAGGAGATGCCCTTGTTGCCAGCCTCGGGATCGGTTTTGGCGAACAGCGTCACCGTATCCGCGACAGAGCCGTTCGAAATCCACAGTTTGTTTCCGTTGACACGGTAGCCGTCGCCGTCCCGCTCGGCGGTCGTCTCCATCGCCGGCACATCTGATCCCGCCTGCGGCTCCGAGAGCGCGAAGGCGCCTATCTCCTCGCCACGGGCGAGCGGCGTCAAGTACTCCGTCTTTTGCTCATCGCTACCGAACGCGTACACCATGTTGCCCGCCAGCGAGATGTGGGCTGCGACGATAGTCCCGAGTCCGCCCGAGCCGCGAGAGATCTCCTCTAGCGCCATCGGATACGCATGATAGTCGAGCCCGGCGCCGCCATACTCCCCTGGAAAAGGCATTCCCATCAGCCCGAGGTCGGCGAGTTCCTCGATGAGATCGGTCGGGAACTCGTCACTCTTGTCGATGTCTGCTGCGCGGGGCACCACCTCCTCGTCGACGAACTCCGCGACCATCTCCTTGATTTGTTTCTGTTCGGGCGTGAGACTCAGGTCCATACTCACCCGTACGACGCCGCTCACTTGGCCCTTTCGCGGTCGGTCAGTCGTACTCGTAGAAGCCGCGGCCGGTCTTCTTACCAAGGTCGCCTGCCTCCACCTTCCGGCGGAGCAGATACGCCGGTGCGTAGCGGTCGCCCAACTCTTGATGGAGTGTCTCAGTAGCGTCCAGACAGACATCCAGCCCAATGTGGTCGGCGAGTTCGAGCGGCCCCATCGGCACATTTGTCCCCAGTCGCATCCCGCGGTCGATGTCCTCCTTCGTGGCGACGCCCTCGTCAAACGCCCGGATTCCCTCATTTATCCATGGCATCAAGATCCGGTTAGAGACAAAGCCGGGCTTGTCATCGGCCTCCCACGTCTCCTTATCGAGCGTCTCGGCGAACGCGTGGGCAAGCGCCGTCGTCTCGTCGGCGGTCCGTTCGCCAACCACCACCTCGACGCCGTCCATCACCGGAACAGGATTCATGAAATGGAGCCCGACCACCCGGGCCGCTCGGTCTGTCGCCGCCGCAATGCTCGTTACCGACAGGGTCGACGTGTTCGTCGCCAGCACGACATCGTCGTCGGTGACTTCCGCAAGATCGGCGAACACGTCTCGCTTGATAGCCATCTTCTCAACGACGGCCTCAACGACGATATCTGCGTCTGCCAGGTCCGCGAGCTCGGTCGTACCGATTATCCGTCCGAGGGTCGCCGCTCGCTCATCGGCGCTCATCTCTCCTTTGTCGACAAACCGATCGAGCGACGACTCGATAGCCGCGAGTCCGTCGTCGACGAACTCCTGCTCAACGTCCCGCATCACGACATCGTAGCCGTGAGTCGCCGCGACCTGTGTGATGCCGTGACCCATCGTGCCAGCGCCGACGACGCCAACAGTCTGTATCTCATCGATATCGTGCATACGCGGCCGGTTGGCGCCGGGCGGCTAAAGCCCCCGGGTCGGCGTCACTGCCGATCGTGAAACGCAGCGACCCGGTCAAACAGCACCTCGCGGCGCCGCTCCAGCGCGAGGAAGTGTGAGCCACCGGCTATCTCGGTATATTCACGATCATCGGCGCCAAGCGCGTCATAGAGGCCAAGCCCGTCTGGGCGGGTCGCAGTGCGGTCGAGGGATCCGCGGACGACTAGCGTCGGCACGGTCACCGCCGCGGCGTCGTATGGCGGGGTTCCCTCGGCGGCGGCAGTCAGGTCTGCGAGGGTCCCGTTAGGCGCTTCGACCATCGGCTCGTCGGCCGGCACGCCTTGGCCGTCGTGGAGCGTCTCCCAAAAGGCATTGAATGCCGCATCCGTGCGGTGACGCTCAGGTTTCGGAAGCTGCTGGTCCCAACGGTCGCGTACCTCTACTCGGGTGGCAGTTCGGGTCGGGGCGGGCGCATCAGGGAGTTCGAACTCGCTCACGCGCTCGGGCGCCGGTTGGTAGACGGGGGCGTACAGTGTCACCGACGCGATATCAGCGCCTCGCTCGCAGGCGCGGCCGGCTATCATCGACCCCCATGAGTAGCCGACAAGGTGGAGTCGTTCGTGGCGCTCGCGGGCAAATGCGAGCGCGGCTAGGAGATCCTCAACGGCTGTCTCGGCCCGGACTGGCACCTCGCCGCCAGGGTCGGCGTCCAGTGCGGCTGGCCGCTCGCTGTCACCGTAGCCCCGCACGTCGACGGCGTAGGCGGCCCGGCCGCGGTCGGCACAGGCGGCCAGCCATGAGTGACCTGGGGCCGCAAACGCCGGCCGCGATCCGAACGTCGCGCCGTGGACAAACACCACGGCCTCCTCTGTCTCCGCTCTGCCGTCGGACACGTGCAGCGCCAATTGCGTTCCGTCGTCACTCTCGACAGTTCGCGTCTTCGCCATGGGAGGGCCTCGAAGCCGGTCGTGAAGTAGCCACGGCCCGGAGTGGTACTCACCTCTGAGTTAACCCCTTTATCAGTAGGTTCTTTGGCGGTGTGCTCGGACACACGGATATGCGACCGTTCGATGACTCCCCGCTCGCCCGGGACGGCAAGGTGCTCATCCTCGCGTACGACCACGGCCTCGAACACGGGCCCGTTGACTTCGACGGCTTGGCGGGCAGCGAGGACCCCGCTCGGACGTTCGAGGCGGCGACCCATCCGGCGGTGACATCCGTCGCCGTCCAGAAAGGAATCGCAGAAGCGTACTACCCCTCCTACGAGGAGAGCGTTGACCTGCTGGTGAAATTGAACGGCACGTCGAACCTCTGGATGGGCGAACCGGACTCGGCGGTGAACTGCTCTGTCGAGTACGCTGCTGAACTCGGCGCATCGTCGGTTGGTTTCACGCTGTATGGCGGCTCCAACCACGAGATAGAGATGGCCGAGGAGTTCCGTGAGGCACAGGAAGCCGCCCGCGCACACGATCTGCCTGTTGTGATGTGGTCGTACCCGCGCGGTCAGGGGCTGAAGAACGACACCGCCCCGGAGACCATCGCCTACGCGGCCCGGCAGGCGCTCGAACTTGGCGCGGATGTCGCGAAGGTAAAGTATCCCGGGTCGCAGGCAGCGATGGAGCGCGCAGTCGCAATGGCCGGCCGCACCCGTGTCGTCATGTCTGGTGGCTCGAAGACGACTGACCGCAAGTTCCTCGAGTCGGTGAAGGCAGTCATCGACGCGGGCGGAGTGGGCCTCGCCGTCGGCCGCAACGTCTGGCAGCGGGAAGATCCCACCCGCATTCTTGATGCGCTCGAGGCAGTTATTTTCGACGAGACGGGCGTCGACGAGGCGCTCGCGCGCGCCGAATGAACGAGATACTCGAGACAGTGGCGGCGGCCGCTCCGGAGATTCGGGCTGGGCTTCCCGACCGTCGGCGGTACGCGGACGCCGAGAACCCCTCTGGTGAGCGCCAGCTGGCGGCCGACGAGTACGCCGACAAACTGTTAGGCGATCGGCTGACAGCCCTCGGGTCGGTGGCGAGTTACGCCAGCGAGGAACGGACTGATGTCATCGAGAGCGAGGGCCGCTACCACGTCGCCGTCGATCCGCTAGACGGCTCCTCGAATCTGCGGTCGAACAATGCGATGGGGACAATCGTCGGTGTTTACGATGAACCACTTCCCGCCCCTGGTCGGAGCCTCGTTGCAAGTGGATTCGTCCTGTTTGGCCCCATTACAACGATGGTCGCGGCCGAAGCGGGGACCGTGACAGAGTATGTCCTCGAGGACGGAAACCCAACAATCGCAACAGAGTCGGTGACACTGCCGGCGGAGCCGACGGTATACGGCTTCGGTGGGCGTGTCCCCGATTGGCCGGCGGCGTTCGCCGACTACGCGGAGTCGATTGAGCAGGAACTGAAGCTTCGCTACGGCGGCGCGATGATAGCTGATGTGAGCCAGGTACTCACCTACGGCGGCATCTTCGCGTATCCAGCCCTCAAGTCAGCACCCGACGGGAAGCTCCGCCTCCAGTTCGAGGGCAACCCCATTGCACACATTGTGGAGACGGCCGGCGGCGCGTCCTCGGACGGCGCCCGGTCGCTGCGTGAGGTTGAGCCATCCGATCTCCACGAACGCGTTCCGGTCCATGTCGGCAATGAGTCGCTTGTAGACCGGCTTGAGGCCGCCCTCGGCGAGTCTCGGCACGCTTAAGCGCGCGCCGGCCGGCCCGCCCGTATGGACGAGGTCCGTGCTGCACCGACCGTCGGCATTGTCGCCTGTCTGCTTGTCGTCGCCGTCCTGTTACTCCCCTACCTGCTCATCACGAGTGGGGTGACTGCCTACTACGACGCGGGGGCAATCACGCCACTTGCAGCCGGGCTGTTCGCGCTCGTGGGCGTCATCGTCTTCGCGGCAGGCCGCGAGGAGCGGACCGACCCGTCGCTGGCAGCGGGCGCTGGCCTCGTGTTCGGACTCTTTGCTGTCCTTGTCTGTGGCGTCTGGGCCGCCACCGTCCCCGCATCTGTCCCGCTCCAACTTGGCACCGCCGACACCATCTCGGCGACGCTGCTGGAGTTCCACCGCTTCATGCTCGTTGGTGCGGCGGCGCTTGTCGCCGTCGCCGGCGGCTGGTACGCAAAGACGCTACGGCTGGTGTAGCCGTGGGACGACGAGCGTATAGGTTGGCGGCAATTCCTCACGGTAGTGACACACGACACCCACCAGCCGTGGGAGGGCCGCACCGGCGAATTCTCGCCAACATACTACGCTTATAAGGGTGCGAACGGGACCAGTGAAACGCTCCGTGACTTGCTGGTCGCGCGGGTAGGTCGGGACGCGTCCGTCCTTGAGGTGGGCTGTAACGTGGGTCGCCACTTGGCGTACCTCCACGACGCCGGATTCACCGACCTCACGGGCGTTGACATCAATCCCGCGGCCGTCACGAAACTCCAGGAGACACACCCAAGCCTGGCGGCAGCCGGCCAGTTCCGGGTCGGCGATATTGCGGCCGTGGCTGGGCAGCTCCCCGCCGGAGCGTTCGATGTGGTTTACTCAGTCGAATCTCTCCAGCACGTCCCTGATGACGGTCGTGTGTTCGACGATGTTGCGCGGGCGGCCGGTGACCTGCTCGTGACCGTCGAGAACGAACGGGCTGCGCCTGCCAAGTCGACCGTCGAATCACCGGACGGCGATCTATCCATCTATCACCGTGACTGGCACGAGATATTCACGAGCCGCGGGCTAGGAGCAGTTGCCGTCGCAGATGAGGGCCGCGATATGCTACGCGCGTTCGCACCCGAGACAAGCCGTCGGCTCACAGGCTAAGAGCGGACGCCCGGCGTTGCCCGACCGTTCCAGCACGGGGAGTCCCGGTTGCCTCCTCCACCCCGCGACCCCACGGGCGACAGGTGTCCGCGGGTCCGCTGCTCACTTCCGTGCCTGACGGATTGCCCGCGGTCAACCGCGCCACAACCCCCCTGCAGGGGTCGGTACGCGGACCGCTGCCCTCGTGGGACGAGGTTTCGACGTTGGCTCCCGGGGCCCGTACTGGGCGGGCCAGACGCGACCGGGATTCGGTCCCCGCTAAAGACCATAGCGCGGGTTGCGAGCGGGGCCTAACCGCCCGACCTAGTCCACCTACCACTACCCTGGGTCGACTCAAGAGGCTTTCGGGTCCCTGCCGAACCGGAACGGACATGCCCCCGGCTCCACTGACGCTGGTATGGCCGCCTCAATCGCCGAAGCCCGCATCGAGCGGCTCCATGAGGCTGCCCGCGAGGCCGCCCGCGACGGCGAATACGACAGCGCACGCTCATACGTGCGCCGGGCTCGCCGTATCGCGGAGCGACACCGTCTGCGGCTTCCGACGCGATTCAAGCGATTCACCTGTGACGACTGCGATGTGTACCTGCTGCCCGGGCGAAACGCTCGTGTCCGAGTACGGAGCGGTCACGTGGTCGTGACCTGCGACTGCGGCACGCAGGCCCGGTATCCCTATGAGTGACAGGAGAGGGGGAGCGAGCGGTAAGGTTCAAACCGGGCGGCGCCGAACGGCTCTCTATGACCGAGAATCTCCGTGAACGCGCCCATGACGTCGATGCGACGCTTCGTGTCGGGAAAGCCGGTATCGAGGCCGTGACGGATGAACTGCAGGCACAGCTTGATGAGCGCGAGTTGGTGAAGGTGAAGTTCCTCCGGTCGGCGCGGGGCGGGACAACGACCGAAACGCTGGCTAATCAGTTGGCCAAGGCGGTTGACGCCGAGGTCATCGAGACGCGAGGCCACACGGCGGTGTTCCACTGATGGCCCTTCCGCTGCAGACCGGCGCGCCTGGCGCCGTTGCCCAATTCCTCCGCAGCCTTGGGCTTCCAGCTTCGCTCGCAGACCCCATCGCCGCGGCGGTCGTGTTCATCGTCGTCCTTGTGGTCGTCTATGTCGGCGGCCGGGCGCTGGTGCGGCCGCTGGCCAACCGCACGCTTGACCGACGCGACCTCGACGAGCATGCAAAACGGCCGCTCCGGCGTGTCATCGCCATCGCGGTCGGCTTCATCGCCGTCTCTGTCGCCTTCGGGCTTGCCGGGTTCGGCAACTTCCTTCAGTCGCTGGCGACCGTCGCTGCCGCCGCCACCCTCGCCATCGGCTTTGCGATGCAGGACGTGCTGAAGAACTTCGTGGCGGGCGTGTTCATCTACACTGACAAGCCGTTCCGTATCGGTGACTGGATTGAGTGGGACGGAAATGTCGGCATCGTCGAGGACATTTCGCTGCGCGTCTCTCGGGTCCGCACGTTCGATAACGAACTGCTCACGGTGCCGAACTCCCAGCTGACCGACGGTGTTATCAAGAACCCTGTCGCGAAGGATAAACTCCGGCTGAAATTCGTCTTCGGCATCGACTATGACGACGATATCGACGAAGCGAGCGAGATTATTGTCGAGGAGGCCGAGCGGCACGACGGCATCCTCGACGATCCGGCACCATCTGTCCGGCTGACGGAACTGGCCGACTCTTACGTCGGGCTCCAGTCGCGCATCTGGATTGCACAGCCTTCTCGGGCAGACTGGGTGAAGACACGCGCCGAGTACGTGAAGAACGTGAAACAGCGGTTTGACGACGCAGGTATCTCCATCCCGTTCCCGCAGCGCACGCTGTCGGGGCGGGCGGCAGCCGCCGACGCGGTCCAGACTCGCGAAATCGTCGAGAGCGAGGCGACTGCCGACGACTAGCGTTCCGGCAGGTTCAAGCCTGGCGGCGTCCCCGCCGAACCCATGGGTCTCCGCGTCAGCCACTACTTCGAGTGGGAGCGGTTCATCACCGGCGGTCAGGCCCAATCTGTGCGCAATCAGCGGACCGCGATGGACGACCACGATATCGCGTACACTACCCACCCAGACCGCTCGGCAGATATCCTCCACCTCAATAACATGGGTCCCCGCTCAGTCTACCACGCGCGACGGGCAGGCGACGCCCCCGTCGTCGTCCATACCCACCAGACAGCAGCCGACTTCGAGAACAGTTTCGCTTTCTCAAACGCGCTCGCGCGACCGATGCGCCCGTATCTTGAGTATGCTTATTCGCTTGCAGACCTTCTTATTTGTCCGTCTGAGCACAACCGCGATGTCGTCGAGGCGTACACGGACGTCCCAACGCGGGTCATCTCCAACGGCTTTGACCCGGCGAAGCTATCCGGCCACGACGACCCGGCTCTACGCACTCGGTACCTCGACCGCTACAATCTCGAACCACCGGTCGTATTCACCGTCGGACACGTCCTCGAGCGGAAGGGACTCTCGACGTTCGTCGAGACGGCACGCCGGATGCCCGAGACGGAGTTCGTCTGGTTCGGCTATCTCAATCCGACGGGTGGGCCGCTGGGCGAACTGCTTCAGAGCAGCGAGGCGGCACAGACCGTCGAGTCGGCGCCGGACAACTGCACATTCACTGGCTACATCGAGGATATCGCAGGGGCATACGCGGCCGGCGATGTGTTCTACTTCCCGAGCCACAATGAGAACGAGGGGATGGCGCTGCTGGAGGCGATGTCCTGTGGCCGCCCGCCGGTAGTCCGCTCTATCCCTACCTACGAGTGGCTCGTGGACGGTGAGACCTGCCGAAAGGCAGACTCGCCGGCTGGATTTGAATCGGCACTGCGGGCGTTGCTCAACGACGAGGCGGACCGCAAGCGGATCGGCGACAATGCGAGGAGGAAGAGCCAAGAGTTCACTCTTGAGCGGGTGGGCAACCAGCTGGTGGATGTCTACCGAGCGCTGGCGGAGGGAACCTCCGCCGAAGCCGTTGCGGACGCAAGCACAACCCATTAGACGGCCACCGGCGAACCCCGGGCAATGCTACCGGCCGTCGCCGCTTTCACCGACACTTACCTCCCGACAGTCAATGGGGTCACCTACACTGTCCAGTCGTGGCGCGACCGCTGGGAGGCGCGGGGCGGCCAGATGCACGTCGTGTACCCGGCGAGCAGCCACGAGCCGGCCGATGCCGAGCATCCGGTCAGGAGCCTCACGTTCCCCTTCTACCGCGAGTTTAACGCCGCTCTTCCCCAGATTCCAAGCGGACTAGACGGCGTCGAGGTGGTCCATGCTCACACGCCGTTCACGCTGGGGCTTGCCGCTCGCCGGCTCGCGGGACGCCAGAATCTCCCGCTGGTCGCCTCTTATCATACGCCGACTGCCGAATATGCTGATTACCTTGCTGGCGGTGTAATCTCACGAGCCATCGAGCGGGTCGCGGGCCGCTACGAGCAGTGGTTTCTGAACCGCGTCGATGCCGTCGTCGTTCCCTCGGAGCCGACTCGAGAACATCTCCGCGAACTGGGCGTCACTGCACCGGTTGAGATTGTCCCTAACGGCGTCGACACCGAGCGATTCCAGCCTGTCGGCCCGGATGAGCGGGCCGCCTTCCGCGAGCGTCACGACCTCCCGAAGGGGCCGCTCGTCGGCTACACAGGCCGGCATGGCTACGAGAAGGAACTCGACGCCATCCTAGAGGTGGCACCAGAAATCAACGCGACAGTCGTGTTCGCAGGAGATGGGCCGGCTCGCAGCGGACTTGAGGCCCGGGCCGAGAGAATCGACGCGGACGTGCGTTTCCTCGGCTTCCTCGATCGGGCGGAATTGCCTGCCTTTTACGCGACCCTCGACGCCTTCCTGTTCCCGAGTCCTGTCGAGACACAAGGACTCGTTGCGCTGGAGGCAAACGCCTGCGGCACGCCCGTCGTTGGCGTAAACGCCGGCGCGCTCGCGGACACGGTAGTCGACGGGGAAACCGGCTACCATTACGAGCGAGGAGATACCGACGGCTTTCGAGCGGGTATCGAACAGGCGCTCGCCGACGGCGACCGCCTCAGAGAACGGTGTCTCGCCCGCCGCGACGAGGTCGCAATGGAGCGGGCGGTCGACGCGCTAGCGGATGTCTACGAGCGCGTCCGGTAGCCTACTCGAGCGCCTCGGTGATGCGCTCGAGTTCGCGACGGATATCGTGGAGTTCGTCCCGCACCTTCCGCACCTCGCGAACTAGCTCCTCATCGGCCTTTGATCCAGACTCCTCGGGAGCGCCTGGGCCGGCACCGGCGCCCGGTCCACCCATGCCACCGCCGGGGCCGCCTCCACCCATCATTCCGCCCATCATCTGTGCGAACGGGTTACCACCCATGCCGCCGCCCGGGCCACCGCCGCCCATCATCTCTTCCATCTTCTCTTCGCGGGAGAGCCCCTCGCCCTCGCCGCCCTCGCCCTCGCGCTCTTCGGCGCGCTGCTGGCGAATCTCCTCGACGCGCTCGCGGAACGATTTCTCCTCGTCGCCGCTTTCCTCACCGGTCGCCTCGGTCTCCTCGTCGTCTGCCATACATCCGGCTTTGGCCCGCCGGGGAAAAGCGTGCTGGATGGCCGCTAGTCGACGCGCCGCAGCAGGACGGCGACGATAGCCAGCATCGCTAGCAGGACCGCGAGATTGAACCCTGCGGCGAATACCGGCTGAAATTCCCGAGCGACCCAGATATCGATGACCCGGCGCGTACTCGTGTAGAAGCCGACAGCGGCGACGAGCGCAAACAGTGCCGCGACGGCGAGACCGGCCGTCTCCAGCATCCGCTGGAAGTCGCGATCGGCGACGGATTCGGAGGAGTTCTCGGTTTCATCGGCGGTTGCGTCGGTGCTCACGCCGCCCACCTCCGTGCGAGCAGCCCAACGAGGCCCACTGCCACCACGGCGAGGGCAACACCAAGACCGGACTGTCCGCCTGACTCTGTCGGCGTCACCGAGGGCTCTTCTGGGCGGTCGTCTGCCACCTCTGTCTCGGTACCGGCTGCGAACTCGCCAGAGTCGAGATCAACCTCCGTCGTGTTCGGTCCCGTCTGTCTGCGTGGGTTCAGGTCCGCAACCTCTCGGGTTGAGCCAACGATGACGCCGTCCTTCCAAAGCACGGCGTCGAGATAATAGGTGTAGTTGTCAGGCACGGTTAGTTCGGCGGAGGGCGTGACGCTCCGCCCTGGCCGTATCTCGCCCACATCGACGCGAGTGCTGTCGGCGACGATGTTAGAGTCGGCCTGTCTCGCGACGAGCTGGACCTCAAGCCCGTCGACAGCCTTGTCACCGCCGTTTGTGAGATACGCTGTGACAGTCATCCGCGCACGGCCGTCGGAGACGGACTCGACGCCGTACTGGATGGCTGGAATCCCGCTGGCACCGGCGAATTGCGTGAACTCGACGGCCGACTCCGCGTAGGTGGGCACGAGGTTGCTGGTACCCCGAACCTCGCTGCGGGCCGTGTCGATACGCCGGCCGTCCTCGTAGAGGAACGTGTATAACCGGTAGTCGCCACTCCGCTCAACCGTGAGTGTCGTGTTCGATTCGACCTCGCGATCACCTTGCAGGGTGCCGAGCGAGCGGGTCGTACGGTCGGCGATAAGCCCGGTCTCGGCGTCAACCATCCGGTAGACAATGGTGACATTTGAGACGGAGCCGCCCCGATGTTCAAGCAGCGTTGTCACTGACAGGGTGACCGTCTCGCCGCCGACCTGCTCTGCGGCAAAGGCGGTGTCTCGGATGGCTGTGTGACTTGGCCGGACCTGGTTGTCGTCGGGGGCAGCGGCGATATTGGGCGCGAACGCGGCAGCGGCCGCGAGCGCGAGGACGACGGCACCGGCAGCGCCGGCGAGGAGGGCTTCGCGTCGCATACGAGCGGCTGGTGAGTGCACCAGTAAGTGTCTTCTGTGTGATTAGTCGAACGCTCCTAGCGACGACTGCCGCTGGCGGTCGTCGGTCTCCGATAGCAGTTCGTGACCGACGAGGTCACGCAGATCGACCGCATAGTAGGTGCTCCCTCGCTCAAGCAGCAGTACCCGCCCCTTGACTCCGACGACGGTCCCCGTCGCCATTGTTTCGGCCACCGGTCGATTGGACAGTGAGAGCCCGTAGGAGAGGTCGAACCGCGCGAGCGGGTCATAATCGGTGAGCAGTCGCTCCCAGGCCGATTTGTCCACCGGTCGGCCAAGCCCGTTGAGCTTCGTTTCGACCCGCACTCGCTGGGATAGATCCGTACTTAGCCGCTCCTCAGCGTCACGGGCGGCGTCACCGTCGGGGACAGTGAGGACGTGGGCGCCGCGGTCGGCTCCCTGCTCGCGGAGCCGAGTTTCCAGCCGATCGCGGCGAGTGATGCCCACCTTGAACGTCGCAGGCGCGAACGCCGCAAAGTAGACGGCGTGCTCACCGGTCCGCTCGCGAAGCTGTGACTCATCGAACCCCTGTTTGTGGGCGCGACAGTGAGGAGCCTGTGCCGACGTGCAGGGGACATGATGGTCGTTCTGGACTGTTCCGGCACAGCGTCGCTCGCCAAGCGCGTAGGTGAGTTCGACCCCTGGCTCAAGCGGATGCCGCTCAATAGGGCCGCCGTCCGCGAGTAGCAGCACCGGATTGGGCGACGGGCGATAGCCGACGACCTGCACGATTCTGGCTACGCACCGCTGGAGTTTAGTCTGCCGATTCCAGGGCCGAACGGTTTTGCGAGCGGAGTGTCAATTAGTGGCATGCTCGACGGCTCGCTCACCGTCACGGTTGGCGACGGGGTTGTCTTCAAGCTGACCGTGACGAACGCGGGGCCGGAGCCAGTGTCCATCACGTTCCGGGACGCGCTGCGCGCCGACTTCGCCGTCTACGCCGCCAAGGGTACAGAGGTGTGGCGCCATTCCGACGGCCGGCTGACCGCACAGGCACTTGCGGAGGCGACGTTCGCACCCGGCGAGACAGCGATATTTGCTGAGAGATGGCCGGCGCCTGAACCAGGCGACTACACCGCCGTTGGCGAATTGCGACTAACCGGCGACGACCGGGTTCGCGCCGAAACACCTTTTTCAGTGTAAGCTCCGGTCAGGCGTACTCAGGAGCGTGCTCAGGGAGGAGTTCGCGGGTCGCCCGGCGGACGGCGTCGTCGCTGGACTCGTCCGGCTCCCAGCCCAGCGCGGACAGTTTCTCGACAGAGAGGCGCATCCGTGGGACATCGCCAGTCCACCCGCGTTCACCGCCGGTGAACGAATAGGTCGGGTCCAGTCCCATCTCGTCGGCGACGATGTCGGCGATAGTCGTGACACTCGTCGTTGTGCGGGTGCCGAGATTGTACGTGTTGACCGGCTCTTCGCCATATTCAACGACGTGACACATTGCGTCCACGCAGTCGTCGATGTGCATGTACGACTTCTCTTGACGACCGTCTCCGAGTATCTCCAATTCTGCCGGGTCGGTTGCCAGTTTCTCAATAAAGTCAGGCACGACGGCACCTAACTGGAGACGGGGGCCGACGATGTTGGCGAAGCGGAAAATCCACGCGGTGAACCCGTGGCTGTGGGCGTAGACGGAGCAGAGCCCCTCTTCGCCGAGCTTCGAGGCACCATAAATAGAGATTGGCTCCAGCGGCGCGTAGTCCTCGGGGGTCGGCCGGGGCGCCTCCCCGTAGACAACGGACGAGGAGGTGAAGGCCACCTTGTCGACACCGACCTCGTCCATCCGGTCAACGACGTTTTCGGTGAGGGTATTATTCACCCGGTACTGATCGATATGATCGCGACCGGCATCCTTGTCGGCCGCGAGATGAAAGACAGCGTCAACGTCGGGCGTGATAGCCTCGGCGACTACTTCCGGGTCAGCGAGATCACCCTCGACGAGCGTCGCGGCGTCGGGTACCCATGCCCGGTGGCCGTTCCGCAGGTCGTCAGCGACAATCACCTCGTTGTCGGTGACGAGTCGTTCGGCGAGGTGCGAGCCGACGAATCCTGCACCCCCGGTGACGACGAGCCGCTTGTCGGTCAGTTCCATACGTCTGGTGGCGGACGGGGCGACGTAGGCGTTCCGAAAGCAGGAAACCCACGCTCCTCGGAGGGAATGTATGGAGGGACGCGAGCCGGTCGTCGTCTGTCGGCTGAGCCACCGGCCAGGTCGGGACGATCGGATGACGACCCATGTCGGGCTGACCGCCCGCGCGCTCGGCGCGAACCGGGTGGTCCTCCCTGACAACGCCACCGGTCCCGCCGAAACCATTGAGCAAGTTACCGACCGGTTCGGCGGCCCGTTCGCCGTGGAGCAATACGACTCACCGACGGCATTCGTTCGCGACTGGTCGGGGACTATTGCCCACCTGACGATGTATGGCCTCCCCGTGCAGGACGTTGAAGCGGACCTTCGGGCGGCGAGTGCGGAGTCGCCGCTGCTCATTGTCGTGGGTGGCGAGAAGGTGCCGTTCGAGGTGTACGAGCGGGCCGACTACAATATCGCGGTGACGAACCAGCCTCACTCGGAGGTGGCAGGACTGGCAGTGCTGCTCGACCGGCTCTTCGAGGGGGCGGAACTCGACCGTGAGTGGACGGACGCCGACCGGACAGTCATCCCCAAGGAGACGGGGAAGAAGGTGGTCGACCCAGACGAGCAGCCATAGGAGTGAGTGGCCTCCCGGAGGCTTTAAACGGCTTCCTCGCCGCGTATTCAGTAATGGCGTACGAGGAACTCCTGGAGGACCCCGTGATTCAGAAGTACCTCCACGAACTCGTCGGTCCGACAGGGATGCCGGTGGCGGCGGCCCCCCCGGACGGCGAGGTGACCGACGAGGAGCTAGCCGAGGAGCTCGGGCTTGAGCTGAATGACGTCCGCCGGGCGCTGTTCATCCTCTATGAGAACGATCTAGCGTCCTACCGGCGGCTCCGTGACGAGGACTCCGGCTGGCTCACCTATCTGTGGACCTTCCAGTATGACAACATCCCCGAGAAGCTGGAGGAGGAGATGCACCGGCTGCTGGACGCGCTGGAGGAGCGGCGGGAGTATGAACAGGACAACGAGTTTTATCTCTGCGAGCAGGACTCTATCCGCTTCGAGTTCGGCGAGGCGATGGAGTTCGGTTTCGAGTGTCCCAACTGCGGTGGCCAGCTCGTTGACATGGACAACGATCGGCTGGTCAACGCTATCGACGAGCGCATCGCCGAGTTGCGCGCGGAGCTGCACCGCGAGCCGGAGCAGGAACCCGAGGCCGAGGCCTGATGGTCGTCCTCGCGACGAAGTTGTACGTCGAGGGCGACGCCGCTAATCGGGCGCTGGACTCGCTGGACTCGCTGGTCGCCAACGCGCTTGAGGGGCTTGCTGCCGAGTGGACGACGGGTCTCCGCGACGACGACTTCCCGTCGGTAACCATCACCGGCGAGGATGCCGCGGTAGCACGCAACCTGCTCGCGGAGGAGTGGGGCGTCGTTACGCCTCACCGGGAGGTCGGCGAGACGTACGTCGGGACGCTTGAGTCGTGGGACGCTGACGGATTCGTGCTTGACGCCGGCGAGCCGGTGCGGATCCCCACAGCCGAGCTGGGTCTCGGACCGGGCGGGCCTTCGCAGATTCGTACGCGCTACGGGCTTGTTCAGCACACCCCCCTGCGGTTTGTCGCGGGCGAGACCGCCCAGCTAGCCGAGGCTGAGCGTGATCGGCTGTACGGGTGGACGCGGGCTGACACCGGCCGCGTGAATGTCAACTCCGCCACCCGGGCGGAGGTACGCGCAACGGTCAACCGGGCGGGCCACGCCGACGATATCGTCACGGTCGAGCGGCTGGGGCTGCTCGAGCAGAGCATCGTCTGTCGCGAGACGACCGACCCGCCGGGGCTGCTATCGGATATCGGACCACATCTCCCGGCAGAGATGCTCTGTGTCATCCCATGAACCGACGGCTAGCGTTCGGCCTCCTCGGGTTGGCCGTCCTGCTGGCGACGGCCGGCTGCTCGACGATACTCGGGCCAGGAGAGGCAGATCCCGCCGACCTTGCGGCCGACGCCTCCTACGATTGGAATGTCTCCGCGGACGCGTACCTCGAGGTAAATAAGGGGAACGTCACCGCCGTCTACCGGGTCGCCAACCGGACGACAGGCACCCGCGAGGCCGAGAACCCGACCATCGAGATATACACTCGCGACACGCTCGGAACCGAGCAGCCGGAGACCGTCCGGGCCGTCAAGTTCCGCTACCCGAACGGGACGCTCGTCGAATTCACCGAGACCAACGACGGAGCCGTTGCGACAGTTCAATACCCGAACGGGACGAGTCGGCAGGCGCCTGATCTGATGACCGTCGATCGGACCCGAAGCCGAACCGTGGTGGCGCTGCCGGCCAACCAGACCGGTCGGCTGGGTGTCACGGTCCCAAAGAATGGCAAGAGCGTGACGACGCCTGCCTACGTTGAAGGAAGCTACGAGGTCGTGCTGCCCGAACGCGCGGAGGTCGGGGTGCCGCTGCTCGCGAAGGTCCGGCCGAGCGCTGACCGCCGTGCAGAGGTCGACGACCGCGTCCACGTCTACTGGAATCAAGTGACTGCGCCAACGCTGTCGGTTCGCTACTACCTCGACCGCGACCTACTGTTGTTCGGCGGGCTGGCGGCCGGAGCGACCGCAATTGGGCTGGCAGGGGCAGGCTACTATCTGCTCCAGCTGCGGGAGACGCGCCGCAAGCGCGAAGAGGTTGGGCTCGATGTCGACATAGAGGACGACGACTCTCGGCGGCCGCCGCCGGGGATGGGCTGAACTGAAGTCCCCTGGCCGCGTAGCCGGAGGCATGCGCGTCGCGATACTCACCGTCGGCGACGAACTTCTCGTCGGCGACACGGTGAACACCAACGCTGCGTGGCTCGGCGAGCGGCTCACCGCGCGCGGCGCCGATGTTGAGCGGGCCACGACAGTCCCCGACCGCGTGGATGACATCGCCGAGGTCGTCGACGCGTACGCGGATCGCTACGATGCGCTGGTTGTCACGGGCGGGCTCGGGCCGACCCACGACGACGTGACGATGGCGGGGGTTGCGGCGGCATTCGACCGCGAGCTTCGGACCGACGAGCAGGCGCTGGCATGGCTTACTGACGAGGGAGACTACAGCCGCGACGATCTCGTCACCGGCACGGCCGACCTGCCGGCCGGGAGCGAGCCACTCCACAACGAGGTCGGTGTCGCCCCTGGCTGTGTGCTTGGCAACGTCTACGTCCTACCGGGGGTACCCGCGGAGATGAAGGCGATGTTCGAGTCGGTGGCTGCCCGCTTCACTGGGACGGTCAGGCACGTCGAGCGAGTCGCTGTCGACGAGCCGGAGAGTGCGCTCATTGAGCGGTTCGATGAACTGCGCGAGCGGTTCGGCGTGAAGGTTGGGTCGTACCCGGGCGAGGTCGTCAGCGTGAAGCTGGAGAGTGAGGATCCCGACGCGGTCGCGGCCGCCGCCTCGTGGCTTCGCGAGCACGCCGAGACGACCGTCAGTTCATAAGACGGTAGTACCAGCCGACGACGAGCGCCACACTCGCGAGCGCGACCAACCAGCCGGCCGCGTCGATTGCGGCCGCGTTCACGCCTTCCTGCAGCGGAACCAACATACCCCCGTCTGCGACCGCTGCTCTCTTAACCGGTTCGGAGTCGTACACAGGTTTTTGATGATCCTCCGACAAAATAGCGTATGCTACAGACAACACGGCGGCAGACACTGGGCATACTCGGGACGGCCGGCACGGCCGCGCTCGCCGGCTGTTCTGGGTCGGGTGGCGACAATCCAGCTCTCGTGGTCGAGGTAGGGCCCGCCGATGAACGTCGGTTCGCGCCCGCAGAGACGACCATCGCGGTCGGTGCAACAGTCCGCTGGGTGTGGCAGTCTAGCGGCCATACGGTCACCGTTGACTCGCAGCCGGACGGTGCGAGCTGGCAGGCGACCGGGACGACGACCCACGAAGAGGGGCACACGATAGAACACACCTTCGAGACGGTGGGGACGTACGACTATTACTGTCAGCCACACCGCGGCTCGGGCATGGTCGGGACACTCAACGTCGGGGAATCATCGGGCGCGGCCGGCGGTTCGACGCCAACCGAGGGAGGCGCCTACTGACAGCCCGCTCCCGAACCGTTATGCCCGCGTAGGCGAATCCCGAAGTATGGAGTTCGACCTCCCGAGCGAGCACCGGATGGTGCGCGACACGGTACGGGAGTTCTGCGAGACAGAAGTGGCCCCCATCGCTCAAGAGATCGAAGACGAGCACCGCTTCCCGCGAGAGGTGTTCGACCAGCTGGGCGAACTCGACTTGATGGGGGTACCCGCCCCCGAGGAGTACGGCGGTGCCGGTGGCGACTACCTGATGTATGCGCTTGTCGCCGAGGAACTCGGTCGGGTCTCTGGGGCTGTTGGACTGTCGTACGTCG
This sequence comes from Halosegnis sp., assembly GCF_042216475.1. Taxonomy (NCBI): domain Archaea; kingdom Methanobacteriati; phylum Methanobacteriota; class Halobacteria; order Halobacteriales; family Natronomonadaceae; genus Halosegnis; species Halosegnis sp. The sequence continues at coordinate 39,175 of NZ_JBDGTV010000007.1, read as the reverse complement.
CCCACACGTCGCTGGGGTTGATGCCAATTGTGGCATTCGGAACCGACGAGCAGAAGCGGAGGTGGGCGGCGCCGCTGGCCCGCGGCGAGGCCGTCGGCGCGTGGGCGCTCACAGAGCCGTCCTCGGGGTCGGACGCCAGCGACATGGACACCACTGCCCGCAAGGAGGGCGACGAGTACGTCATCTCGGGGACGAAGCAATTCATTACGAACGCCAACATCGCCGGCTCCGTGCTCGTGAAAGCAGTCACGGAGCCGGGAGCCGGCTACGATGGCATCTCGACGTTTATTCTCGACCCCGAGGACGATGGCTTCGAGGTGACAGAAGTGTGGGACAAGATGGGACTGAACGCCTCCCCCACGTGCGAACTTCGGCTCGAGAACGTGCGTGTTCCGGAGGAGCGGCTTCTCGGTGAAGAAGGCGACGGCTGGACACAGACCAAAAAGACGCTCGATGGCGGCCGCATCTCAATCGCAGCACTGTCGACGGGACTTGCGCAGGGTGCCTTCGAGGCAGCCCGTGAGTACGCGACGGAGCGCGAGCAGTTCGGCAAGCCCATCAGTAAGTTCGACGCCGTTCGCGATATGGTCGTCGCGATGAATCGCAAGATAGAGCGAGCGCGGCTGCTCACGCACAAGGCCGCCTGTCGGTACGATGAAGGGGCGGACGTCACCCGATTGTCGTCGCTGGCGAAGCTGGACGCCTCCGAGGCGGCCCGCGAAGTGGCCGAGGATGCCGTACAGGTCCACGGCGGCTACGGCTACACGACCGACTTCGCCCCACAGCGGTTTTACCGCGACGCCAAGCTGATGGAGATTGGCGAGGGGACGAGCGAAATTCAGCATCTCGTGCTCGGACGGGAACTCGGGCTTTGACTTCCTCCCACGGCTGAGACCGAGAAGTTTCGCCGCAAGCTACTGTAACATCAAGCGGCGCAGCTCACTTCCTGCTTGCTAGCAACTTCCGAATCCCGGCGACGAGGACTCGGTCTGCAGCGTGGGCCACTGCGAGGCTGCCGAGGACGAACGCGGCACCGAACGCGAGCGCCTCCACCGAAAACGCGCCCGGGTCGCCGGACCTCGCTACTCGCCGCACCACGAGCAGCGCGTTGTCGAGCCGTTCGAAGAACACCGACCGGGCGAACAGCGCAACGTAGCCGCCGGCGGCAAGTAGAAGCAGGTAGACGCCGAACCGCACGCGGGCGGGTACAAACGACTCGAGGTACTTCTGTCGCGCGGCCTTCAGCGTGAACGCCTGTCGCGTCCGCGTCTGGCGGTATGTCTCGACGGTCAGGACAGCGAGACCGACGGCGACGAGCGTCCAGAATAGGATGCCACCAGCCATCGCAGCGTCGACGCCGACGACAGTTGTCAGTGTCTCTCGGAAGGCGGCGTTGCCGCGTCGCACCACGAGCGCGAGCAGCCCGTAGAGGACGATCGCCCGGACGGTCCCGAACCGTGGCGTCCACGCGGCGTGACGGCGAGCCATATCACCGGTCAACTCCGGGCTATCGTGAACCTTGCGGCCAAGCAAAACCGCAGGGAACTAAACGACACGCTCCCCGGTAAATAGTATGGGCACGCCGCTGGACACGCGGGAGGCGCAGGCGGTCGAGGTGATCGACCGGCTCTATGAGGTGTATCCAGACCCGACCATCTCGCTGGATTTTTCAACGCGACTTGAGCTGCTAATGGCCGTGGTATTGTCGGCCCAGTGCACTGATGAGCGGGTAAATGGCGTCACCGAAGACCTATTCGCAGAGTACGAATCGGCCGCCGATTACGCGGCTGCGAGCGAGGAGGAACTCGCAGAGGCAATCTACGGTGTCACCTTCCACAACAGCAAGGCGGGCTACCTGAAGGGGATCGGCGAGCAGCTGGTCGACGAGCACGACGGCGAGGTGCCGGACACGATGTCGGCGCTGACGGCCCTGCCAGGTGTCGGCCGGAAGACAGCAAACGTGGTCCTCCAGCACGGCCATGACCTGACGGAAGGTATCGTCGTCGACACGCACGTCCAGCGCATTTCGCGGCGGCTCGGGCTCACCGAGGCAGAGTCACCGGACGCTATCGAGCAGGACCTGATGGGGGTTATCCCTGAAGCAGAGTGGAAGGAATTCACGCATCTTCTCATCGAACATGGCCGGGACATCTGCACGGCTCGGAATCCCGACTGCGAGGAATGCCGACTGGCCGACATCTGCCCCTCCGAGCGGGGCGAGTCAGCTGTCGACCTCGCATCCGGAGAAGACTGGTCATAGGTACCTAACCACGTACCGCGTGAGGCCAGTGAGCCACGCGAGTATCCAAAAGAACGTGTAGCCGAAGACGCCGACGCGAAGTCGCGAGCGCCAGTGGTCCATCCTGTCGCCGCCGATCTCGTCTAATAGTACATCCTCATCGTACTCGTGGTAGAGGTCGTGCTCGTACTTCGCGCGGAAGATACGGACAATGCCGGTGAAGCCGAATGCAAGGAACGCATAGGCAGTCAGCCCAGCGAATGCGTGGATGACGGCGTAGCCGCCGAACTGGGCCGAGTAACTGCCGAGCCCGAATAGCCGCGGCACCATCCACCCGACCAGCGGCACTGTCGTCAGCGTCAACCCGGCGAGAATGTATTTCAGGTGCCACGTCAATACGCCCCAGGTGACTGGGTCGTTATCAATCATAATCCACGCACCGTAGAGGAAACAGGGAAGGCTCACGGAGACACCAGCGGCGACAACTCCGGCGACGACCCCATCGGCGACCATCGCTCCCTGGTAGGCAGGCGTGTCGTTTAGGGGTGCCGTTCGCGGGTCCCACCCCGACAACTGTTTACCGGGCGCGGTCAAACCGACTTCCGATGGGAGACGCCCGCTCGGAGCCGGAGGACGCGGCGTCTGGCGACGCGACGACCGACACAGGAGGGGCTGAGACGGCGCCTGAATCGGACGTGGAGTCGAGATCCGACGGAGACCCCGAGCCGGACGCAGAATCGCTCTCGACCGAGGAGCTGCGCCGACAGGTTGAGGAGGAGTACGATTTCGATAGCTTCGGCCCCTCGGAGATGGCGTCGATGTCTGCCGAGGAGTGGGAGGCGGCGTTCGACCCAGAGACGTGGATAACCGGCGAGGAACTGCTCGATCGTATCGAGGCGGATGTAAAAGCCCGCGTGCTCCGCCGTGACGTGTTCGCCCGTGTAGAACGGTTGGCTCGACCGGACCGGGTCGTCGCCTACTCCGACGAGGGATACGCACTCGTCTACGGCGACGGAACCGTCGAGGGGATGGGAACCGTGCTGCGCGACGTAAAACCGTCAGTGGCGCTCTGCTCGATGGAGGAGTACGATGTCCCCGAGGCACCAGACGGCGACCTTCTGCCCCAACCGATGGAGGTGCCGGAGGGATCCGGAGAATTTGGCAACCTGATGGTGCAAGTCATCGCTGGCGCGCTCGTCCTGTCAGGGGTGGTTCTCGGTGGCGCAGCACTCGTCACTGGCGATATCGGCGTTATTGCGGGGACCGTCGGCCTGCTGTTCTTGGTGGCGGGTGGGCTGCTCTTTTTTACAGTGGCGAACGCCCGACTGTCCGACCGGTTCCGCGCGGAGGAGTACCGCAACCGGCTCCGCGCGGTCGGACCGGCGGACGGTGAGCGGCCTGACTTCCTGCCTGAGAGCGCGCGCGGAGAGCCCAAGCTCGAGGGCGAGCGCGGCGACGAAGAGACCGCCGAGCAGGGCGCGTGAGCCGGGCAGTTCTGCCGCCAGTACCACCGCTTTGCACGACCTTCGGAGAATTTATACGCAGACAGCTCCGACCATCGGACGTTCATGAATAGACGGGAATTCCTGCGTACTGCAGGTGGGGCCACGGCCGTCGCCGGCGCCGTGAGCGCCTCTGGGTCCGCAGCAGCCCAGCAGACAAAGGAGGTTGTCGTCGGTCCTGGTGGCAGTCTGGTCTTCGACCCTGAGACGGTGTATGTCAAGCCCGGCGACACCGTGAAATTCGTCTGGGAGTCCGACGGTCACAATATTGTCGTCGAGTCCCAGCCCGACGGCGCCAACTGGAAGGGGACCAAGGGCGGTGCCTCGAAGCTGTACGATACCGGCTACGAGTACACCCACACTTTCGAGACAAAGGGCAAGTATCAGTACTTCTGTGCCCCTCACAAGACGGCAGGGATGGTTGGTACGGTCGTGGTAAACGAGAGCGGGACCGCCCCGTCCTCGGGTGGCGGCGGCGAAGTCAACCCCGAGCACATGGGCGTCCCAATTCAAGCACACTTCGTCGGTATTGCCACAATCCTCGCCATTCTCGTGTCACTGATGTTCACGTTCTTCATGCTAAAGTACGGCGAGTCGCCACACGCTAGCGGAGGGAACGGATAATATGTCTTCAGGCAACAATACCTACGGCGATATTCACCGGTACGAACCGGCCCGCGAGTCGACGGCCGCGGCTATCGGCATTGTCCTACTGACAGTGCTTGAGGTCATCTTCATCGGCCTGTTCACATACGGGCTGGTCGCCGGCTGGGGCTTCTCGGAATTCGGGAATATGTTTCTCGGCGGCTTGCTCGCAGCCATCCTCATCGACCTCGCGTTTATTATGCTGCTCTACCGCAAGGAGTTCCTCCCGGACGTGATGATCGTCAAAAAGCGTCGGCGGAAGTGGGAGGATCTCTACGTCCGCGAGGAGGACATGGATGGGACGGAACTCGGCGGCGACGCATGGGAGACGGTGAAACGAGCGATTTACCCCTACTACAAAAAATAATGCCAGCAGACGAAGACAAGTATCCGACCGAATCTGGACGGCGTCGCTTCGTGAAGGGCGTTGTCGGCTCCGCGACGCTCGCGAGCGTCGGGACCGGTGCCGCGGCCGCGCTCGGTACCGCAACCTCGTCGAGCGGTGCAGGCGGCGGCATCACTCAGTACATGGCTATTAAGAATACCGACGGCCCCGCCCCCCGCGGGATGCCTATTATCCCGCTGACCATCGAGAACGGCAACGAGCTGAAGGGTGTCTGGCCGGAGGTGAAAGAGGTGACTGAGGGCGGTCGAACCGTCAAGGTCGCCGAGACAGAGTTGGGCGGCATCACCTACTCTTCCGAGTGGTTCCAGTACTGCGGCGTCCAGACGTATCCAGGCGTCCGCCCTGGCGAGGACCAAGACAACTTCTTCCGGGCTTCCTCGGGGGACACCTACGAGTGGATGTCCGATATCGAGACCGGCGAGAAGCTCACCGTCGACATGTTCGACGACTACGAGACCTGGGGCAATGGCATCGGCAAGAGCGGGTTGGGCAAGCCCGCGATGGCGACGTGGCGCTCACAGGATGTCGAGCCTCAGTCGACGATGCCGGTCCAAGTGCTCCGGTCACCTCGCATTGAGGAGCTGGCCAAAGAAAACGAGTTCTACGCGGCGGCCACACAGGACGGCTTCGTGGCATGGCTTGACAAGTGCACCCACTTCTGCTGTGTCCCCGGATTCAAGGCATACGAGGGATCGGCGAAATTCGGCGCTGAAGACCGCGTCTACTGCCAATGTCATCAGTCGGTATACAACCCATTCAGCCCGAAACAGGTGTCGTACGTCGCCCTGCCGCGACCGGAGGAATAAGAGGATGGAAGCCCACACAACAAGCAAGAGGGACGCCAGCACATGAGCCTCGAACGCAAGGACGACCACGATCATAAAGGGTGGATGAAGGAGCGTGACCTCACGCCCATCGAGACCACCTATCTAACGGTCCTGATGTGGCTAGACAAGCGGCTACGCATTGTTGACTACCTCGAGATTCTCGAGGACCTCTATTACAAGGTCAACATGCAGATGCCGAAGAGCCACACTGAACAGTACAACCTCGACAACAAGTTCTGGTACTGGTATCCGCTGTACGCGCTTGGCTCGTTCTCGACCATTGCGTACATCGTGGCGGCTATCTCCGGGGCGTTGCTCGGCTTTTATTACAGCCCTGCAACCACGGGTGATCCGAGCACCGCCTACAACTCCATCACGTTCATCATGACCGACCTTCGGTTCGGGTTCTTCCTCAGAAGCCTCCACCGATGGTCCGCGCAGGTGATGGTTGCCGCCGTCTTCCTCCACATGCTGCGGGTCTACTTCACGGGCGCGTACAAGGAACCACGCGAGCTGAACTGGATCATCGGCATCGTGCTCATTTCGCTGACGATGGTGTTTGGCTACACGGGCTATCTGCTGCCGTGGGACCAGCTCGCGTTCTGGGCCGGCCAAATCGGTGTCGAGATGAGCCTCTCGATTCCAATCGCCGGTGAGTGGGTCGCACAGCTTCTGTTCGGCGGGTTCACACTGAGTCAGGCCACGCTGCAGCGAATGTACATCCTGCACGTGTTCTTCCTGCCGTTCATCGCAACGACCATCATCGCCATCCACATCGGCATCGTGTGGATGCAGGGCATTGCAGAGCCACACTAACATGAGCAACACCACAGACACTGACGCGGGCGTCGACGAGGGGGAGGGCCCTACCGCCGACGGCAGCGGCATCGTCGCGCCGGACGACGAGACTCCGACGTGGAGCGAGCGCAAGCAGCGCACCGAGGGACTCGCCCGGCTGACGTATGAGTATTTCGAGCGGGCGCGCCGCGAGGACCAAGACCTCCGCGTAGAGTCTGACTATGTAGAGCGTGACGTGCTGGCGTTCCCCGCTTGGCCACACGAGATGGTGCGCAACCTTGCGTTGACCAGCTTTTTCGTCGGGATGACCGTGTTCCTGGCGGCGGCGATGCCGCCCCATATCGGCCCGCCGGCAAATCCCTCGAGCACGCCGGCAGTCATCCTGCCTGACTGGTATCTCTACTGGTCGTTCGGGCTACTGAAGCTGGGACCCCTCAACCCAGATCTCGCACTGCTGGGCGGCAAGAAGCTGATGGCCGACCGGACGTACGGCGTGCTGGCGAACCTGGTCGTCGTTGGCTTCATCGCCATCGTTCCCTTCCTCAACAAGGGAGCCGCCCGCCGGCCCGTCGAGCAGCCGTTCTGGGCCGCAGTCGGCGTCAGCGGCGTCGTCTACGCCGCGACCATCTCCGCGCTGTCGGTGAAGAACCTCATTCCGATGGACTCGCATCTGCTGTTCGACCTGACGTTCCTGCTCCCCATCGTGGCAGCTTGTATCAGCTACGCGGTCTTCAAATCGATGCGTGAGGGGTATATGTTCGAGCTGAATCGGCGGTACTACCGGCTGCGCCCGCCAAAATAGACTCGCAACTCCTCTCTTTTTCCCTCCATGGACGATGCCTCCGACGCGAGTTCCGCAAAGACGCCCGAGTCGGCGAACAACGGCCGCCGCGACGTGGAGGTACCGATGGAGGTGTACAAGGCTGTGACGGTGTTCTCGACGTTGTTTGCGGTCGTCGCAGTCGTCGTCGGATTCGTCTTGCTCGATGAGGCGACCCAGCGTGCGACGGCCGCGCCGGATGAGGTGAACATTTTGTTAGCTGCAGCCGGGTTGGGCGCTATCGCTGCCGGCGCAGCCACCTACGCGTTCTCGACACGGTTTCGCGCTCAGGGAATGGGAAACCCTAAAGACGACGCTGACTAAGACTCATTATGGCCGACGAATTCGCAAAAGGGTTCACTGTCCTCGTTACCGCCGGGCTTGCGTGGCTCACCCTCGCCGGCTGGTACAACACACCGTCATTTGAGGGAGCCCAGCTTACCGCCCCAGACCCGACCTCCGGACTAACGGTATACGACCAGGTGGCCATCGTCCTGAAGGACGCGCTGTTCTGGTTCGCGGTACTCGGGTTCGTCACCTTTGTTGTCATCATCCCTATGATCCGGAAGCTCCGCGAAGCCTACGAGGGGACGCCCGAGGTACCCGAGTAGCCGAAATCCCACGCCTTTTTCTCCCGGCGGGCAACGACCAGGCATGAACAGCCCGACGGTCGGCATCCTCGGCGACGAGACTGCCGAGGCCGCGGTGCGGGCGGCCGGCGGGCAACCGGTCGTCGGGCGGACGGCCGTCGCCGCGGCCGACCCAACGTACGTGGTGGCCATCGGCGAGTCAGCGCTGCTGGCAGCCATCGAGACGGTCGGTGAGGTGCCTGTTCTCCCCGTTGAGGCGGGCGTTGGCGTTCGGTCTGTGTCGTGTGAATCGCTCGTGACCGCCGTTGAGTCGCTCATCAAGGGAGCTCACGACACAGTGGCGTTACCTGTCATCGCCGCACAATCACCGGTGGGCGAGGCGCGCGCGCTGGCTGAAGTGATGCTCGTTGCGGCCGAACCAGCCCGCATCTCCGAGTACACAGTGACCAGCGATGGCGACCGAGTGGCAACGTTCCGGGCCGACGGCGTCGTGGTGGCGACGCCGGCCGGGTCGCGCGGTTATGCGCGGCGGGCCGATGGACCGCTGGTCGCTCCGGAGGTTGACGCGCTCGCGGTCGTCCCTGTTGCCCCATTCTCGACGAGTGAAGACGCTTGGGTAGTCCCGCCGACGGGGCTGGAACTGCGCGTCGAACGCGATGAGACGCCGGTCGAACTATTAGCCGACGACCGGACAGCCGGCACAGTGGGTCTAGGCGAGTCTGTCCAGGTCGATCGCGACGGCACGCTATCGATCGCGCTCGTCGACGGGAGCACAGGCCGGTTCGGGTAGGCCGGGATGCGATTGGAAAGCTATTAACACCGGCAGTTCCGACATTCGCGCATGGAGAATTTCGTGTCCCTCTTCGGACCGGTGGACGCGATCCTCGCCCGCGAGGTGCTCGCCGCACCGGTCATCGCCTACCTGCTTTTGGGGCTGCTGGTCGCCAACATGGTTGGCCGCATCGCAGAGTACAAGCAACTTGAGGCGCAGGCTGAGGAAGGATGGGAGGCGATGCAGCGCCACTCGCTGCGGGTTGCAACTGGATTCCTGCTCGTCGTCGGCTCCTTCTACTATATGACGGTTCACCACCACGGAGGATTAGTGTTCTCGACGCTCGTACTCGGGATGTTCATCACTGATCTCTTCGAGTTTGAATCCCGGCAGGTCGAGGCCCGTAACGACCGCGAGATAGATAAGCCGAAGGGCGCCATCGTCGCCTCATTCGTCGCGCTCCTCTACATCCTCTACCAGACGCTATTTTTCGTCATCGCGCCGGCCTGGAACGCTGTCGTATAATCAGTCGACGTTCTTGGCCAGCCAATCGGCTACCTCACCGGCGTGTTGGTCTGGCGGGAAGACGGGGTAAAAAGCGTGCTCGACGGTTCCATTTTTAACCACAAGCGTGAGCCGCTGGAGATAGCGGTTGCCGTCAACGGTGAAGGTGGGAAGCTCCAGCGCCTCGGCGAAGGCAAACTCGGCGTCGCTGAGTAGCTCGAAGGGAAGTTCGAGCCGGTCGCGTGCCTCCCGCTGGTAGTCACTTACCTGGACCGAGAGTCCAAAGACGGCGTTGGCGCCGACCGACTGGAGTTCGTCGTGGTGGTCGCGGAAACCACACGACTCGGGGGTGCAGCCGCGAGCACCCGGAATCTCGTCCCATCCATCGGGCACCACGTTTTGGTCCGGGCGGCCGGTCATAGGATAACAATAGACCACGGACCGGCCAGAACGGGCCGCTAGGTCGACCGTCGATCCATCCGTCGCCGGCAGGCGGACCGAGGGGAGGGCCATCCCAAGCAGGTGGTCAGCAGCGCCGTCATCCTCCGGTTCGGGCAAGTCGTCTGGGAGGGGGTACTCTGTATCGCTCATTGGCGAGAGGATGGGAGCCGCCGGCAAAACGATTTCCCGCGAGTTAGCCGTTGAATGGCCAGTCACCGGTTACTTTCATGCCCTCGGCGAGATCCTGCTCCTCAAGTTCCGCCGCGATTGCTTGTGGGTCGCGATGGGGTATTGTCGTCGTCTCGTCTGCTATCTCAACGACGAGTTCCGTAAGGACAACTGCCTGCTCGCGAAGGTCGCGGATGTCGAGTTTGTCAAGCGTGTCCGCGCGGGTGTGTCCCCAGCCGCGACCCTCGTCGTCCGTCTCCGAGTAGACGTGGTAGCCGGGGATTCCGTGCTCGACAAACGGCCAGTGGTCGCTGTGGGGACCGTGATGAGGGTTAGCAGTGAAGGAGTGCTTGAGGCGGTCAGATACCGCCTCGAGGGCGTCGTCAAGTGCATCAAAGCCGTGGGTGTACGCCGCAAGGTCGCGCCCGCGGACAACACCGTCGAAATTGACGACAGCCCGGACGGAGTCGGGATCGCGCTCGGCGGCGAGGTGGCTCGAGCCGACAAGTCCGACCTCCTCGCTGCCGAAAGCGACGAACTCAACGCGCGTCTCGAGGTCGTCTTCGCGGGCAGCCAGCGCCCGGGCCACCTCGATTACCATCGCGGTACCGGCACCGTTGTCCATCGCCCCCTCCGCGATGTCGTGGGCATCAACGTGGCTGGTGACGAGTACCCGCTCGTCCGTTTCAGGACCGAGTTCCGCGTGGACGTTCCGGCTGGTCGCATCTGGAGGGGCAGCCGCCAGTTCGACGTCGACAGTCACCTGCTCGCCCTCGTGTGCGCGGGCGAGCCGAGCGCCGGCCTCCTTGGAAATTCCCACAGCAGGGATGTCGCCGATTGGCCGGTCCTCCGTGCCGACGCTCCCGGTCGGCGCGAGACACCCCTCGATGTGGTTTCGGAAGACAAAGGCCGCAGCGCCCTCCTCGACGGCATAATAGTATTTTTCACGGCGATGAATAAACCGGTCGTACCAGGAGGGGACATTGGTGTCACAGACAACGATCTTCCCCTCGATATCAGTCTCCTCGAACGCCTCGGGGAGCCCGTGACCAAGGTCAACAAGCTCGCCAGTGGCCGTCTCACCGGGCGAGCGTGGTAAGGCAAGACACTCGAAAGCGGCGTCGGCGGCGCGCAAGTCGGCCTCTCCCCGCTCCCACCCCTGGACAGTGAATTCCTCTAGACGAGCGTCATGAGCATACTTGGCGAGCGCGTCGCGTGTCGCGCGGGCTCCGGCGAGTTCTCCGTCGGTGGCGGCCATCCGGTCACCGATCTCGACCAGCCGCTCAAGATGGCTCCAGCCAGCCTCCGATACGAAGGTATCGCCTATCCAGTTGGACATACTCGCCGTGAGTCCGGTCCGCCCAAAGCCGTTTCCCTCGGCGGCGACCGCCACGGCTTAACGCCTGGTCGCCCCAGTAGTAGTATGAACGGGACCGACCCGTCGTTCGACATAGACCTGCTCGCAGAGTTGACCGAAATCGGGGGCGTACCCGGCTACGAGGACCGCGTCCGCGAGGTGGTGCGCCGCGAACTCGAGCCAGAGGTCGACCGCCTGCGCACGGACGGGATGGGCAACGTCGTCGGAACCATTGAGGGGACCAGCGACGCATCGGTGGTTGTCGCAGGGCACATGGACGAAATCGGGTTTATAGTGAAACACGTTACTGACGACGGCTTTCTCCAGTTAGACCCGCTTGGCGGCTGGGATGCCCGCGTGCTGAAGGCTCAGCGAGTGACCGTCCACACTGAGGAGGGCGACCTGCCGGGCCTCATCGGGAGTCCACCGCCGCACACGATGGACGAGGAGGAACTCGAAGGGCGCGATGAGGTTGCTGACGTACGGGTCGACCTCGGGCTAGATGCCGACACGGTCGCGGAGCAGGTGTCAGTCGGCGATTTAGTGACAACCCGTCAGTCGCTGGAGTGGGTCGGCGACCACCTCACTGGGAAGGCCCTCGACAACCGAGTCTCGGTGTTCGCGCTCATAGAGGCAGCTCGACGGCTCAAGGCGCCGACTGCGACGGTCCATTTGGCCGCGACAGTGCAAGAGGAGGTAGGCCTGCGCGGGGCGAAAGCGCTCGGAGTCGATATTGACGCAGACCTCGCGCTCGGGCTGGATACCACCGTCGCCAACGATGTGCCCGGCTTCGAGGCAGGCGAACACGTGACCGAACTCGGCGGCGGTGCCGGAATCAAGCTGAAAGACTCCTCAGCCATCGCGAACCCAAAGGTCCACCGACGGATTCGTTCACTCGCCGAAGAGCGGTCGATTCCACACCAGACAGAGGTGCTGCCGGCCGGCGGCACAGACACGGCTGGACTCCAGTTCGCCGGCGGTGCGACGCCAGCCGGTGCAATCTCGTTCCCGACACGGTATCTCCACACCGTCACAGAGAGCGTCCACGTCGAGGATATCGCAGCGGGAATCGACCTGCTGGTGGCTGTCCTCGAGACGGAAGGAGGAGACGCTGACTACGCGCTGTAAGTTGGAAGCGGAACCTTCAGGGGGGGCTACTTCCAATTGCACTCTATGAGCAGCGACGAGCACACGGTGAGCCGGCGTGGCTTCCTCCGCACGGCGGCGGGGTCGGCAGCCGCGACCGGCGCCGTTGGGACAGCCACGGCTCAGGAGGACGGGGAGTCGAGCGGCGACTATCCCGGCTCTGGGCAGACCGAAGAGGTCGTTGTCGGACCGGGCGGCAGTCTCGTCTTCGAGCCGGCGGAACTGCAGATTCTCCAGGGGACAACGGTGAACTTCGTCTGGGAGTCGGACGGTCACAATATTGTCGTCGAATCTCAGCCGGATGGGGCCAACTGGGAGGGGACCAAGGGCGGCTCGAGCGCTCTCTACGACACCGGGCACAAGTACAGTCATACATTCACAACGCTGGGTACGTACGAGTACGTGTGTGCGCCCCACGCCTCGGCAGGGATGGTCGGCACCATCGAAGTGGTCGAGGAGATTAGTACGCCCGCACCGGCTTCGGGTCCGCCAGAGATTCCGGACTCTGCAAAGACACTCGGCATCGCCGGCATTATTGGGATGGGGTCGACGCTGGGACTGGCGTATTTCCTGCTTCGGTTCGGCGGCGACTACGAGCAGGGATAGCTTAGACGGAGTCAGGCCGAGCAGTTATCTCAAGGTCGACCATCCGGTCGCGACCCTCAAGATCACGCACCGCACGCCGGACGACTCGTTCCGCTTCCGACTGTATTTTCGGTTTCACCTTGTCGATGACCCAGTCCCACGAAACCAGCCGCGGCAGTGAGATAGCACCCGAGTTCGCCGACTCCGGGCGGAACTCCGCGCGGAAGCGAATCCGCGTGGCGACCGACTCGTCCGCAGGTGGGTCGACCGGTTCGACGGCCCAGTAGCCACCGGCATCAAGGTCCTTCGTCAGTCGCCAGTCGATGCGCTCGGGTCGGTCGACATCGGTTACTCGCGAACGGGCGGTGTACGAAAGCTTCCACCACGCGAACGTGAGTTCGTACTCGGTTCCCTCGCCGCCGTCGCCGAACCCCTCGACGGACTCAAGATGTTCCGAGTAGCGGGCATACCCCGGGAAGTCTAATAGGAACTCAAAGGCCTCCTCGGGAGAAACATAGACAATGGTGGTGACCTCGACTGCGTCCACGGAGGTATCTCGGGGGACCGCGTCCTAAGCGTTCCGGGCGTCTGGGTCATCGTCCGGTATCGGGTCGGACGCCTCCTCGTCCTGCGTCGCCTCGACGGAGGGGTGCATCGTTGGTGGCGCCGCAGCCGGGTCGGCGAAGGCCGCGCGCATCCGCTCGGCCGCGGCACGCTCGCGTTCGCGACGCTCTGGTTCAGCTATCTCCTCGCAGCCGGGCAGCACCTCGCGCCCACGGCCCGTGAAGTAGCCCTCGGGCGCGACCCAGTCGTGGTAGTGGGGGCGATCACTGTCCGTGATAACCGCGAGGCTGACCTCGGCGCCGTGGCCGGCACAGACGACTGGCTGATGTGGCTTCTCCGCGATTCGCCCGGCCGCGTACAGCCCGTCGACGCCCGTCCGGCCATACTCGTCAACGTCGACGTACGTCTTCGAGCCGCGGGCCGTCAGTCCGAGGCCGTCGACATCGGTCAGATACGAGACATCAATCCAAGAGGCGGCCACGAGCCGGCGGGTCATCCAGGCATCACCGTCGGCCGTCACGATTCGGAAGCCACCATCGGTCGCGGCGGTGTCCGTGACGGGGGCATCTCGTAGGCGCGCGCCGGCCTCGGTGGCCCCCTCCCGGCACAACTCAAGGAAGGTGGGGGCGTTGACACCAAGCGGGAAGGCTGGCATATTCTCGAGATGGGCGTTGCGCGCGAGTATCGATTCGCCGTCGCTCACAACAGCTGTCTTGAGGCCAGCGGGGGCGGTGAACGTCGCGGCGGTCAGCCCCGCGGGGCCGCCGCCGCCGACTGTGACCTCGGCGTCCATATCGTTGAGTGCGCGCCGGCGAGCCTGAATCGTTCGTTCAGCCCGCGCCGACGCCGAAGGCTCATTACCCGCCGCGTCCCCACCGTCCGTATGAGCCTGCTCGCGGACACGAACGTCGTCCTCGGGGTTGCCGGCTCCATCGCGGCGGTAAAAACGGTCGAGTTGGCCCACGAGCTCAGACGCGAGGGTGCGGCAGTTCGGGCAGTCATCACTGATAGCGCCCGGGGTATCGTCCACCCATGGGCGCTGGAGTTCGCCACCGGTAACGACGTCGTGACGGAGATCACCGGCGCCGTCGAGCACGTCGAGCTGTTCGGCGAGGATGGCTGGGCGGACGTGCTCCTCGTTGCGCCAGCGACGGCCAACACCGTCGGCAAGGTCGCCGCCGCCGTCGACGACACCCCGGTGACGACGTGCGCGACGGTGGCGCTCGGCCAGGGGGTACCGGTGGTCGTTGCACCAGCGATGCACGAGCCGATGTACGACCACCCAGGCGTGCTCGACGCTATCAATCGGCTGGAGTCGTGGGGCGTCGAGTTCGTTGACCCGCGCGTTGAAGAGGGAAAGGCGAAGATAGCTACGGAGGAGGCCATCGTAACCAAGACAGCCAGGGCGGCGACGCCGTCGCCACTCGCCGACCTGACGGTAGTGGTGACGAGCGGCGCGACCAGCGAACGCATCGACCCCGTGCGGGTGCTAACGAACCGCTCGTCGGGGCGAACCGGGCGGGCGGTGGCACGGGCCTGTTACGCAGACGGTGCCGACGTGCGGCTGCTCCACGACGGCCCTACGGTCCCATACGCGAGCGTCGAGCAGGTAGAATCAGCCGCCGAGATGACGGCAGCGGCTGTCGACGCGGCCGCCGACGCGGACGCATTGGTGTCGGCCGCAGCCATTGGCGACTACACTGTTGACCCGGCAGACGAAAAGATACGCTCGGGTGGATCGCTCACACTGGAACTGGAGCCGACACCAAAGCTGCTTGACAGCGTTCGCGGCGCGCACCCGGATGTGACGCTTGTCGGGTTTAAATTGGAGACGGAGGGCGACGACGACGCGCTGGTGGCGAAGGCACGCGATCGGCTGGAGCGGGCCGGATTAGCGTTTGTTGTTGCTAACCGATCCGAGGCGCTCGGTGGCGCAGAGACGCGGGCGTTAGTCGTCCGGCCAGAGTCAGTCGCGGAGTACGCCGGGTCGAAAGCGGGGTTAGGCGAGCGCGTGGCAGCCGAGCTGGCGGCAGAACTCGGCGGCAAGACCTAATTACCTCCGTCCGGCATCGGAGGTATGGACGACCGGCGGCCGGCCGTCGGCTGGTGGCTCATCGGGCCGGCGCTCGGCGTCTGGCTGGTGGGTACCTACCTGGCGGCGGCATCGATAGCCCGCGGGCCGCTCATGGGCGCGGCGCCGGTCGTGTTCATCGAAATCTTGATTCTGGTCGGTGTCGCAGTCGTGTTGACCGCTGGCGGGCTGCTCGTCCGCTCGGACACGGCGCCGCGGGCGGCCCGCGAGGCCGGCGTCGGCGCGCTTGTCGGCGCGGCGCTGGTCGCGCTCATCGGTGTTGTACTCGTTGTCGGCGACGGCATCGACACCGTGCTCGATGCGGTCCACAATGTGCTCGTGGCGACGGGCGTCGGCGGCGTTGCAGGGCTGTTCGTCGGGCGCTTCCGCGGGCAGACAGCCGCGGCGACGGCGGGGCTAGCGGCCCAGCGTGATGCGTTCGTCTTTCTCAACCGGATGTTGCGGCACCACGTGCTCAACGGCGCGAATGTCATCAGCGGCCACGCGGAGCTGCTGGCCGAGGAACTCGACGCCGAGGTGGGGTGTGACCGGGCAGAGCTCATCAGACAGCGCGGCGAGAGCATCGGTCGGCTGGTCGATGAGACGCGCCGAGTCGGCGAAACCCTCGCCGACGAGCGAGCACCCACGCCTGTCGACGTAGTGGCGCTGCTCAACCGCGAGGTGGCGTCGTTGCGGGAAGCGTACCCAGCCGCGCGGGTACGCGTCGAGACGCCCGAGACGGCGACCGTCTACGGCGGGGAGTTCCTCGCCGTCGCGTTCGAGCATTTGCTGACGAACGCCGTTGTCCACAACGACACCGACGAGCCACGAGTATGGGTGTCGGTCCGCGAGCAGGGCGACGAGACAGAGGTAGTCGTCCGTGATAACGGCCCCGGGCTGGAGACGGACACGCCATTCGAGCCGTCGGGGGGAGACGACTGCGGTTTCGGGCTCTACCTTGTGAACACGCTGGTGACCGCAGCTGGCGGTGAGGTGACCGCCGACGGAGACGACGGGACGGCGTTTACTGTCCGGCTCCGGCGCGTTTAGCGTTCCGTTGGGTCGTCGACATCCTCGCTGTCACCGCCGGGCCACCGAGCGCCAGCCGCGAAGTCGACGCCCATTCGCTGGGCGCTCCGGCTTATCATATGCGAGCCAGTCGGCGCCGTGACGAATAGGAAAACGACGGCGACGAGCGACACCAGCCCAGCCCCCTGCGGACCGAAGTGGACGAACCCTCCGAGCAGGATGCTCGCGGCGCCGAGTGTCGTTGCCTTTGAGGTGGCGTGCATGCGGTTGTATACGTCGGGCAAGCGGAGCAGGCCGACCGTCCCTACGAGAAGGAAGAAGGCCCCGACGGCGATGAACGCGACCGTGAGCAGCGCACGAAGGTCGGTCATTCGATGATATCACCCTCTGTCACGTAGCGTGCGACAGCAATGGTACTAATAAAGCCGATAATAGCGAGCACGAGTGCCACGTCGACGAACAGTCCCCGGTCCTGCCCAATTGCATACAGGACGGCGACGGCGACGACGTTCGTGGCGATGGTGTCGAGTCCAACTACCCGGTCCGGCGTTGTTGGGCCCGCGACGACCCGGTAGCCCGCGAGCAGCGTGACGCCGACGGCCACAAGCAGGCCGCCCGTGACGGCCGCATCCACGAGTGGACTACTCACCACCCTCACCTCCACGGCGAGCGGCGCGGGCCGGTGGCGCTGGGTCCGACGGCGCCGCGTCCTCCTCGAACACCCGGATGGCGTAGTCTTCCCACCGGCGAATAGGCTCAACAATCTCTTCAGTGTCGCCGGCGACCGCATGGACATACAGCGTGTTGGTCGCCTCATCGTGATCCATCGTGAGCGTGCCAGGCGTGAGCGTGATAGAGTTGGCAATGGTGGTGACGGCGGCGTCCGACTCAACGCGCAGCGGGATGGCGACGACACTCGGCTCGATAGGCAACGACGGCGCGAGCACACGGTATGCGACGTCGACGTTCGCAGTCACCAGCTCCCACAGGAAGACAGCGACGTAGCTGGCAGCGTACGGGACTGTCCTCAGTCGCGCGGCAACGGCGAGCTCGTCGGCGTAGAAGCGCCGCAGCCTGTACGCCAGCGGGAGCCCGACCGCCAGCCCGATAACCGCCTCGCCGAGTACGTCGGCCGTCGTGACGCCGCGGACGAACAGCCACAGCGCCGCCAGCCCGACACCGATGACCGGCCACTTGCGGCTCACGCTTCCACCCCCAGCACTGCGTCGATGTAGCCACTTCGGTCGACGGCTGCCCGCGCAGCCGCCTCCGCCGCGGCCGCCACTGGCTCGAAGCCGATGCCGACAACCACCAGCCCGACTGCGAGGATGGCCACGACCGTGACGAGGCGTGGCTGCGGGTCGTACTCGACGGGCTCGCCCCAGAAGGTGCGGTTCCACGCCCGCGAGAAGTAGGCGATGGTGAAGACGGCGCCGACAAGCGCGACGGTGAGCACAGGCGTCGAGCCGGCGCGAACGCCGGCATCGAGGACGAGGAACTTGCCGAAGAAGCCAGACAGTGGCGGGATACCGACGAGCGCGAGCGCGCCGAGAAAGAAGGCGCCAGCGAAGGCGGGGTCCCGCTCGGAGAGGCCACCGAGGTCGGCGAAGTCGTCGGAGCCGACGCCACGCCGAAGCACCCCCACCGACAGGAACAGCACCCCCTTTGCGAGGCCGTGGTTGAGCGAGTACACCAGCGCGGCGACCAGCCCTAGTCGCATCAGCGGGCTCCCGAAGGGCGCGGCCGCGGCGACGGCTAGCGGCAAGACGATGAACCCAACCTGTCCGATAGAAGAGTACGCGAGCAGGCCGTCCATGTCTGGCTGGTTGACGGCGCCGACGCCGCCCAGTAGGATGCTCCCGACAGCCATCACGAACATAACGGGGCCAAAGAACCCCAGTACGGAGTCGCCGGCGACGAGTGGGAGGTCGACGCCGACGGTCGCCCCCGAGAGGATGGTGAAGTAGACGCGAACGATGGCGTAGATGCCCACCTTCTTGACGACGCCCGCGAGCACGGCGGTGACAGGAGCAGGCGCGGCCCGGTAGGCGCCGGGCACCCAGAACTGGAACGGGACGATGCCGGCCTTCAGCGCGAAGACAGCGAACAGTAGCGCCGACAGCCCCACGACCGGTGCAGGGTCGACGCTCCCGGCTGCCAGCCGCGCGGCCATGTCTGCCATGTTGAGTGTGCCAGTAACGGCGTACAGGCCGCCGACGGCAAGCAGCATCACGGCGCTCCCCAGCAGGTTCAACACAGTATAGTGGAGCGCCGCGCGGGTGTGTTCGGGTCCGGAGTAGTAGACGACGAGCACGTAACTTGCCATCAGCATCACCTCGAACCAGACGAAGAGGTTGAACAGATCACCAGTGAGGAAGGCGCCGGTGATGCCGACGAGCATGAAGTGAAACAGCGAGTGGTACGAGAGACTCGCCGTCTCGGCATCGAGATATCCAGTCGAGAAGACTACCGCAGCGAGTCCGACGATGGCCGCGAGCACGAGGAAGAACGCCGAGAGCGCGTCGGCGACGAGTACGATACCGAACGGCGCGTCCCACGCCGCCAGCGCGTAGACGAGGTAGCCGTCGGCGTCCGCCGAGAGCGCGGCCACCAGCCCCCCGACTGCGACGGCGTAGCCGACGCCTCCCAAACCGCTCACCGCCCGCACCATACGGGGGTAGGGCCGCGCGACGAGTGTGACGACGGCGGTGACGAGTGCGACCAGCAGCGGCGCGACAATAACGTGCGGGGGCGTCACTGCGTCTCACCTCCCTCGACATCGACATCGGCGTCGGGCTCCTCGTGGCCCAGCGCCGCGAGGTCGATGGTACCGTGTTCCTCGTACACCCGGTAGGTCAACACGAGCGCGAACGCCGTTGTCCCGAAGCCGATGACGATGGCGGTGAGCACGAGCGCCTGCACGAGCGGATCCTGCACGGCGCCCTCGCCGCCGTGTCCGTGGCCGGCGAGCACGGGGACGCTCCCCGCAAAGCCTCCCATCGTGACGAGGTAGGTGTTCGTCGCCTGCGAGATGATGGTGATTCCCCAGACGACACGCACGACGTCTCGGCGCAGCAGGAGGAACGTGCCAAACGCGAACAGCAGGCCCAGCACCGCGGCCATGACGAAAGAGGCGGTCATTCGCGACCCACCACCGAAACCACCGTGAGGAGTCCCCCAACGACGACGAGATAGACACCGACGTCGAAGACGAACGCGCTCGCCAGTTCGAGCGTGCCAATACCAGGCAGTTCTGTCACCGCATGGACTGCGGGAACGTCACTCAGGTACAGCACGGCCTGTGTGAGGAACGGGTAGCCAAGCGCCATCGCGACAAGTCCACCCCCGAGCGCGACACCGAGGCCGACGGCGAACAGCCGCGCGTACGTCCCCGGGAGCCCCGCGAGGACGCCGTCGGCCTCGGCGGCGCCCCCGACCAGCGTCCGCAGCGACTCGCGGCCGTAGATGATGTAGACGAGTGCGAACGCGGTACACGTGAGCACGCCAGCGATGAAGCCGCCGCCGGGGAGGTTGTGCCCTTGGAAGAGCAACGCCAGCGCTGTCAGCAGGATGAACGGGACAACGACTCGGGTGACGGTGCGGGCAATGACCGTTGTCTCGCGATCAGTCACGGCCGGTCACCTCCGTCGGACACGGTCCCGGATCCGGAGTCGAAGTCAGGCTCCTGTGGGCCGTCGGCGACAGCCTCCGTCTCCGGTTCCTGGCCGCTCGCCGCGGCAGCGGCCGACTCCTCGCCGCTCCCGCGGAGGCCGACGAGCGTCAGCACGGAGAGGGCGGCCATCGCGACGACACTTATCTCTCCGAGAGTGTCGAACGCCCGAAAGTCGACGAGAATGACGTTGACGATATTGTTGCCCCCACCGTGGTCAAGTATCCACAGCCCATGTTCGGCGGGGACGGGCGCGCGCTCGACGAAGAAGTCAGCGATGGGATCTGGCGGCGTCGCCGCCGTCGTCACTAACACCGTCACGAAGACGGTGACGCCGACGGTCCCCGCGAGCAGGGCATCCGCGGCCGCCCGTCGCTCCGCGAGGTCACCGTACCACGAGGGGAGCTTGTCGAGCACAAGCAGGAACAGGACGAGCACAAGCGTCTCGATGACAAGCTGGGTAAGCGCGAGGTCCGGCGCGTCCCCGAGGACGAAGAACAGCGCCATCATGAACCCGAGGATGGACAGCGTGAGGACACCGGCGACGTGGGAAGGGGCCCGCAGCACTGCCACGGCGCCGAGAACCGCGGTGAGGAGGACGACCGCAAGCGGCGCCGAGACGGCGAACCCCTCGAACCCGGGGAGGCTGACGGCCGCGGCAACGTAGCCGCCCAGCGCGAGCGCACAGACGCCCGCCAGCACGGTGTAGGCGTACCGGCGGAACACGCCGTTGTGGACGAGCCGGTCGGTTGCCGTCGAGAGCCCGTTTGCCGCCGACAGTCCTGCGTCATAGTACCAGTTGGGGCTGGTCGGCGGCACCGCCCGCGCGCGTCGAATACCGCGGTGGAGTTGGCCGTAGAAGGGATATGCAATCGTCCCGAGCCCGATGGTGAGCAGGCTCATCAGGAAGTACGGCGGGAACGATGTCGGCATCTTGTATACGAACGGCCCCTCAAGCGCATGGAGCCCGCTGCTGTTGACGACGGCCGCGAGAAAGCCGCCGACGATGGGCAGTTTCAGGCCAAACGTCGCCGTGAGTCCGCCGACGCCGACGTAGACGGCGATGGCTGCGAGCGTCAGCGGGGGTACAAGCATCGCCAGCGGCGGTCGGTGGGCATGGAGTCCCTCCGGCCGCTCGCCGAAGAACAACATCAGGAACCGAATTGAGTAGAGGAACGTGAATACGCTTCCAAAGACGGCAACAGCAGGGAACAGCCAGAACAGCCCACCCTCGACGTGGGCGATTTCATAGGTGGCCTCGAACAGTAGTTCCTTCGAGTAGAAGCCATTGAACGGCGGGACACCGGCCATTCCGAGGGCAGCTACTGCGGTGATGCCAGCAGTCACCGGCAAATCGCGGCGTAATCCGCCGATGTCGGGGATATAGCGAGTACCGGCCTCGTGCGCGATAATGCCTGCGACCATGAATAGTGCCGCCTTGAAGACGGCGTGGTTGAGGATGTGGAAGGCACCCGTCTCGGCACCAAACTCGTTGGCCAGTCCGTAGCCGGCGATGATGAGCCCGAGATGGGAGGCCGTCGAATACGCGAGCAATTCCTTGATATCGGTTGCGCCGACGGCGAGCATCGCAGTGATACTCATCGAGATGAGTCCGATCGTCGCGAGCACGAGTGTCCACGCGGGGACGGCCGTCTCAGGCAGCAAGAGCGGGCGAGTCCGGCCAACCAGGTAGACGCCGGCCTTCACCATCGTTGCGCTGTGGAGAAACGCCGAGACGGGGGTCGGCGCCTCCATCGCATTGGGAAGCCAGATGTGGAGCGGTACCTGCGCGGACTTGGCCATCGCGCCGATAGCCACGAGGGCGATGACGGGAACGAGCAGCCCACGCTCGGCCAGCACAGTCTGGACCGTCTCAGCGTTGGCAATCAGCGAATCGGATGTTCCAACTAAGACGAACGTGCGGGCGAGTTCAGGCGACTGGCCAGAGACAAACGCGAGCACGAGAAAGCCGACAAGCATGAACAACCCGCCAGAGACGGTGATAAGCATCGACTTGCGGGCACCGTAGCCGCTGGCCTCCGTCCGCTGATAGTGGCCGATAAGGATGAACGAAGTGACGGAGGTGAGTTCCCAAAAGACGAATAATGCGACGAGGTCGGCCGCGAGTGCGACGCCGACCATTGACCCCATGAACGCGAGCAGGGTAGCATAGTACTTCGCCTGACCTGGTTCACCGTGCATGTAGCCGCCAGAGTAAGTGAACACAAGGACGCCAACACCGGAAGCGAGGAAGCCAACCAGCAGCGCCAACCCGTCCAAGTAGAGTGTGAACGAGATGCCGAGTGTCGGCACCCACTGGTAAGTGAGCCCGGAGACCGCGGGATCGGCGGCGACCGCAGCACCGTATTCCCCGGCTAACAACAAGAACGTGACTGCTGCGACGCCGGCCGCAAAGTACGCGGTCCGCTCGCCGACAACCCGGTAGACCAGCGGCGCTACCGCCGCACCCACGAACGGGAGCGCGAGCGCGGCCAGCAGGGCGACAGGGCTCGGTTGCACGTTCGACTCGCGTGGCCGCGAGGGTTTAATCGTTCTCAAACGGGGGAGTCGTCAGGTTTTATTCCCCAGTCGCCGCAACGGCGACATGGACCAGTTGGCGCAGTCGCTGCGGGACGCACCCATTATTAAAAAGGACGATTACCACTACTTCGTCCACCCCATCTCCGACGGCGTGCCGATGCTGGAGCCGTCGCTGCTGCGCGAGATTGTTATCAAAATTATCCGAAAGGCAGAACTCGAGGATGTCGACAAGATAGTGACGCCAGCGGCGATGGGCATACACATCTCGACGGCCGTCTCGCTGATGACTGACATCCCGTTAGTCGTCATCCGCAAGCGAGAGTACGGGCTCGAAGGAGAAACCCCGCTGTTCCAGCAGACGGGCTATTCGGAGTCGCAGATGTACATCAACGACGTGGAGGCGGGCGATCGGGTGCTCGTGCTTGACGACGTGCTCTCGACTGGCGGCACGCTCGCGGCGGTGTGCGGCGCGCTCGACGACATCGGTGCCGAAGTACGCGATATCGTTGCGGTCATCAAGAAGGTGGGAGGCGAGAACGCGCTGAACGATTCGGCCTACAGCGCAAAGACGCTCATTAACGTTGACGTGGTCGATGGTGAGGTAGTTGTCGTCGATCCCCGTGGCGACGACTGAAGGCGGTTACGCAGGCCGACGGACGATGAGCATATCGTACCGGTCATCTGTCGTCACCGACGAGGCAGCGCTTCCCAGTCCGTCGACGACGCGGCCGGCATTGTCACTCCCAACGGCGACGACATCTGGGTCGACCTCGGCGGCCAGTTTCCGGAGTTCTGTCCCGATGGTTCCCGGCGGCGCGTGCTTGCCGACCGTTTCCATCTCGAGCCGCGCCTCTGGGAGCGTCTTGTGAACTGCCCGCTCAATGGCAACTCGCACGCGCTCAAGATCGAATGATTCGTCGGGGCCGAGCCAGTCTCGTTTGCGGGCCCATGACCCGTTCTGCTGTGGAACGATTGTAATAGCCGTGACTGCGGCCGGCGCGTCTGCTAATTCACCTGCCCGCTTGAGTGCGGCCTCGCTCAGCGGTGTCCCATCATAAGCGACGACGAACTCCATCGGTCAATCTTTAGCGTCGCGGAGGCAAAGCCGTACTGGCGGTCGCCAGGAATCTTGGTCAAGTCAGAAAGTAGTGAGAGATCGACCTGAATTATCGCCATTCTGCTCGACGTGTTCATCCTACCTACTGACTCAAATCGGCCTTGAACGTTTTCGTCGCTCGCAGTATAAGTGACAGTCCATAGCGGGAGGTAGATTTGAACTACCGATCTCCGGGTTATGAGCCCGGCGGAATCTCCTGGCTATCCCATCCCGCTACCACCTCGTATCAGAGGCGACCGGATAAGGGTTGCCATTCGACCGCCGGGTGTGGATTACTCCCGCGCGACGCGCCACGTGAGCAGGCTCTCGGCGACGTAATTGAGCGTCATGCCGACTCCAATACCGATAGCGTTGGCGACGGTCGGCCAGACATCTGCGCCGAACACCACCAGCCGGATGGGCGTCAGTGAGGTGAGCGCGTACAGCGTAATGAAGGCGATTGATAACCCCGCGAGTCTGACGATGTGTGACTTCAGATAGCGGCGCAGCCCTGACCAGAGACCTGTGGCCCCTTCGCTGGCGAAAGTCCAGCGGTCGTTGAGTAGGAACATTAGAGTAATAGATGCCTCCGCGCCGACGGCTTTCGCCGGCAGCGGGCCGACCGTCAGCAAACCGGTGAGCACGAACACAACGGCCGTCTCCAAGGTCGCGCCCGCGACGCCAACGGAGACGAATTGGCCGACACGATCGGCTCGCGCCAGCGCGCGCAGGCGGTCACGGAGCAGGTCACCCACGCTCATTCTCCTCTGTCTACGAGGGCGACCGGATCGGCCTCGCTCGCGAGCACACCGTGGAGCCGGCTGTTTTGGAGCCGCTTCGCGCGGTGGCGGGCGACGAACAGCGCCCGCCCCATGTCGAGGCTCGTCCGGACGGGGTCGACCGTCGACCCGGGGGCGTCCTCCCACTCGATGGGCACCTCGCGGAGCCGGTAGCCGAGCGCCGCGGCCACGGCGACGAACTCCACGTCCCACGCGAAGCCGGGCTCGTAGAGGTGGTCCCTGACGCCGGCCCACGCCTCCGCGGTGAGCGCCTTCGCGCCACACTGGTAGTCGTACAGCTGTGCGTCCAACAGTCGGCGGGCGACCCACGCGAACCCGTCGCCGAGCAGCCGGCGGGCGACCGTCTGGTGGCCGGCGACCCGCGCGTCGGGGTGGCGCCGCGACCCGACGGCCACGTCCGCCTCGGCGAGCGCGTCGACGACGGCCGCCGCCGACGCCGGCGGCGTCGAGCCGTCGGCATCGAGGAAACACAGCAGCTCTGTCTCGAGCGCCTCGAAGCCGGCGGTGACGGCCGCGCCCTTGCCGCGGCGGTACGGGACGGCGTTCACCGCCGCCGGGAGCGCCCGGACCGCCTCGAGGGTGGCCTCGTCGGGCGCGTCGAGTTCCACCCTGACGGCCGCGGGGTCGAGTCGGTCGCGTAGCGCGTCGAGGTAGGCGGCGAGCCGCGGCACGTCCGGCTCGTAGGCAGGGACCACGACGCCGAGCGACCGGTCCATGTCACCGACTCTTCCCCGGCCTGCAAAAGCCGTTCGATGCGGCTGCTCCACAAGACGTATCTCGCGGGCCGTCCGTGTGCCGGGTGATGGAGTACGGCTACGTCGTCGTCTGGCTCGTGGCCTACCTCGCACTCGGCGCGGCCGCCCTCCCCGTCGCAGGCTGGCTGTTCGCCGACTTCCACGACCGGGGGGCTGCCTTCGCTGTCCCGCTGGCGCTCGCGACGCTCGGGCTGGTCGGCTACCTCGTCGGGCAGGTGCCCGGTGCATTCGGCTACCCAGCGCTCGTAGCGGGGCTGGTCGTCCTCGGCGGCGCCGCCTACCGGGCCGGCGAGTCGGTCGACCTCCGGCGGGCGGCCGTCCCCGCGGGCGTGTTCGCGCTCGCCTTCCTCTTCGTCGTCGGCATCCGGGCGCTGGACCCGGCGGTGACGCCGCTCGGCGGCGAGAAGTTCATCGACTTCGGGCTGCTCAAGTCGCTGCTACGGGCCGACACCCTGCCGCCAGAGGACATGTGGTTCGCCGGCGAGCCGGTGCGCTACTACTACGGCGGCCACCTACTCGCGTCGCTGCTCGCTCGCCTGACGGTGACGCCCGCCCGCCTTGCGTACAACCTCGCGCTGGCCGGCTTCTACGCTGCCGTCGTCACGGCCGCCTACGGGCTCGCCGCGACGGTCGCCGCGAGCCAAGACGCCCCGCCGCGGGTCGCCGGCGCGCTCGGCGCCTTCCTCTTCGGGGTCGCGGGCAACCTGTTCACCGCCGGCCGGGTCGCCGGCTGGCTGCTGCCCGACGCCGTCGTGGGGCCCGTCGCCGGCCTGCTCGGACTGGCGGATGCCAACCTCGGGTGGACGCCCGCGGACTTCTACTACTGGGACGCCACCCGGGTCATCGAGGGGACCATCAACGAGTTCCCGCTGTTCGCCTACCTCAACGGCGACCTCCACGCGCACATGATGAGTACGAACTTCCTCCTGCTGGGGGCAGCGCTGCTGTACGCCTACTGGCAGACGCCCGAGTCAGCGAGGGGCCGGCGGCTACTCCTGCTCGGGCTGGTGGCGCCGCTCGCGGGCTACGTCGGCGTCGTCAACACGTGGTCGTTCCCCAGCGCGGCGCTCGGGCTCCCGTTCCTCGCCGTCGCGTTCGCGCCCGCCCGGCCGTGGACATTGCTGCCGGCGCGGGTACAGGAGCGGCTCCCGACGCCAGCGGCCGCGGAGCCGGACGGCGGCACCCTGTCAGCGGCCGGCTTCGTCCGCACGGAACTCGCGCGGTCGGGGACCGCGCTCGGGTTCGCGGTCGCCCTCGTCGTCCTCGCCGTCGCGTGGACGCTCCCCTTCTGGACGGGCACCGCCTCCGGCCGACCGCTGGGCGTCCTCCCGCCGGGGGCGTCGCTCGGCGGGCTGGCCGTCGTCCACGGGGCGTTCCTCGCGGCGTTCTTCCCGTACCTGGCGGCAGCGAGTGCGGGCGCGGCCCGGTCCGTCCGGCGTGTCGCGGTTGCTGGGTCGCTGCTGCTCGTTGTCGCCGGGCTTGCGCTGGAGGCGTACGCCGTCGCGCTCGTCGGGCCGGTGCTGCTCGTCGGCTGGCTGCTGCTCCGGTCGCGGGCGGACGTCGGCTTCGAGACGGTGCTGGTCGTCGGCGGCGCTGGCATCGTCATCCTCGTTGAGTACGTCTACGTCGCGGAGCCGACGTACGCGGGGACAAAGTTCGCGCGGCTCAACACCGTTTTCAAGACGTACGCGCAGGTGTGGGCGCTGTGGGCGCCGGCCGCCGCCGTCGCCCTGACCCGGCTGGCCGGCGCCGCGCCGTCCGTGCCCGCTGTGGAGGAGCGTCACCTCGCGCTGGCCGGCCGCGGGCTTCTCGCGCTGCTCGTCGTCTCGACGGGGCTGTACGCCGTCCACGCGGTGCCGGCACACGTCGACCGGACGAGTCCGACGGCGAACGAACTCGGGCCGACGCTGGATGCGACGGCGTTCGTCGACGTCACCCACCCTGGCGAGGCGCCGGCCATCGACTACGTCGACTCGCTGTCCGGCCGGCCGACCATTGTGACGGCCGCGCCGGCGGGCTACCGCTGGCGCCCGAGCGAGGGGGAGGGGGCGAGCGCGCCCGCCAGCCTCACAGGCGTCCCCACCGTCGCCGGCTGGTTCCACGAGGCGCAGTACCGCTCGGACGCGGCCTACGAGGCCCGCGTCAACGACGTGGCGCGAATCTACACCGGCACGCCGGCCGAGCAGCGCCGGCTCATCCGGAAGTACGACGTCGAGTACGTCTACGTCGGGCCGGCCGAGCGGGCCCGCTATGGCGAGATCACCGTCGGCCAACTCGACGGCGTCCGGGCCGTCGAGCGGGGAGACGTGGTCATCTACGTCGTGGAGGACGGGGAGTGACCGTCACCCAGCGAGCGACCGCAGGGAGCGAGCGGTAGCGCACGCGGACTCAAGGCGCGCGAAGCGCGCCGGAAGGAGCACGCGCGCATTGTTCCCCACGTTTTTGCCCGACCGAGCGGCGCGATGCACCGTGAGGAAGGTTCAAAAAGTGGAAATTCAGACGGCGAGCTCGCCCTTCGCCTTGATGACGGTGACCTCGTCGGCGTCGACGTCCTCCGTCTCTAGGTGCATCGGGATGAACTCCCGGCGGGCGAACGTCTCCGCCTCCTCTTCGGTGCCGACCGTACACCACAGCTGGACCTCGTCGGGGCCGTGCCAGTCGCCCTGTCGCTTCACGGAGAAACAGTGGAGCTCCTCGCCGTCGAGCTCGATGACGGCGTCCTTCCGGATGCCAGGGTCACCGTGGATGATGAGCTGCCTCATGACTCGGCGTTGTGGCGAGCCGTAGTAAGGACTTCGAAGCGACCCCCGCGGGGCCGACGGAACCGTGCGTCTTTTACCGGGGGCCGCGCTACCGCCGACAAGACCATGCAGATGCCGCGCCGGTTCAACACGTACTGTCCGCACTGTCACACCCACCACGAACACGAGGTGGAGAAGGTCCGGACCGGCCGCACCTCCGGGATGACCCACGAGCAGCGGAAGACCCGACGGGGTCGCTCGGTCATCGGCAACGCCGGTCGCTTCTCGAAGGTGCCCGGCGGCGACAAGCCGACGAAGAAGACGGACCTGAAGTACCGCTGCTCGGAGTGTGGCAAGGCCCACCTCCGCGAGGGATGGCGCGCCGGCCGTCTGGAGTTCCAAGAGTAATGGCGGGGAGCTTCCTCACCGTCGCCTGTCCGGACTGCGAGAACGAGCAGATCATCTTCGAGAAGGCCTCTAGCGAGGTGGCGTGTGCAGTCTGCGGACACGTCCTCGCGCGACCCACCGGCGGTATCGCCGACGTCGAGGGCGAAGTCGTCGACGTCGTCGAGGACCGCTCAGGCGACGCGCTGGCGTAGACGGGTCTCTTCTTCCAATTCCTCGGTCGTCCCCGGACGCGGGGACGCGTTTATCCGCCGGCCAACCGAATCAGCGGTATGGCGCATGTCGAGTTACACGCCGAACTCACGGCTGACGAGCCGACGCTGGTGGAGGGGCTCCCTGGCGCGGGGCTGGTCGGGAAGATAGCCGCGGACCACCTCGTCGAGACGTTCGACATGGAGTGGGTGGGTTCCTGTTTCTGTGACGGCCTGCCGAAGGTGGCCGTCTACCGGCCGGACGACACGACGACGATGCCGCCCGTCCGCCTGTACGAGGACGCTGACCGCGACCTACTGGTGCTCCAGTCGGACGTGCCCGTCTCGCCGTCGCAGGCGTCGGCGTTCACGGAGTGTCTCGTCGGCTGGCTGGAGCGCGAGGCGGTGTTCCCGCTGTTCCTCTCGGGGCTCCCCGAGGAGAAAAGCGACGTGCCGGGCGTCTACGGCATCGCCACCGGCGGCGCGGCAGACCGGCTTGCGGCGACGGACGTCACCCCGCCGCGGGAGGCGGGGCTCATCTCCGGGCCGACCGGCGCGCTGGTCCACGAGGCGGGCGCGCGTGACCTCGCGGCGGTGGCGCTCATCGCCGAGACGGAGGCGCGGTTCCCAGACCCCGAGGCGGCCCGCGCCGTGCTCGTGGACGGCATCGCGCCGCTGGCCGGCATCGAGGTGGAGACGGACGCGCTCGTCGAGCGGGCCGAGGAGATACGCGAGGCCCGCCAGCGGCTCGCCAAGCAGATGGAGGAGGCCGGCGACGAGTCAACCGAGGCGACGCCGATCCGGGGGTTCCAGTGACCGACGACGACGACGCGGACCTCGAGGCAGCCGTCGAGGAGTTCCTCGCGGACGCCGAGCGGGCCTACGACGAGTACGAGCAGGGGTACGCCGACGCCGACGCGACGCTGCGGCTGCTGCGGAGCCACCTCGACCGGCTCCGCTCGGAGGTGGATTGACGGCGACCCGGCCCCTCGTTCCGGCGTGTCCCACCGCACCGTCTTCCACGTCCCACACGAGCAGCGCGACGCCCGCGCGGCCGCGCTCGGCAACGCCGCCAACCTCCTCGCGGACGACACCGTCGACGTCGAGGTAGCCGTCGTCTTCAACGCCGGCGGCATCGCCGCGGCGCTGGCCGGGTCGCCACACGCGGAGCGGGTGGGCCAGCTCGCCGGCGCGGGCGTCAAACTGCTCCTGTGTGGCAACACGCTCGCGGCGAGCGGCTACGACGAGCGCTCGCTGGCGCCGGGAATCGAGGTGGTCTCCTCGGCGATAGCGGAGCTGACCCGCCGGCAGGCCGACGGCTACGCGTACGTCCGCCCCTAGTCGCGGATGAGCGAGAGTACCCGCTCCTGGTACTCCGCGAAGGCGGGGTCGGTGCGGTCGCGGGGCCGCGGGAGGTCGACGTCGACCACCTCACGGACGGTGCCCGGGGCGGGCGACATGACGACGATGCGGTCGGCCAGCTTCACCGCCTCCTCGACGTCGTGGGTGACGAACAGCACCGTCTTGCCCGTCTCCGCCCAGACGTCGAGCAGTTCGCCGTGGAGCCTGGCGCGGGTCTGGGCGTCGACGCTGCCGAACGGCTCATCCATCAGGAGCAGTTCGGGGTCGACCGCCAGCGCCCGCGCGAGGGCGACCCGCTGTTTCATGCCGCCGGAAAGCCGCGACGGGTAGGTGTCGCCGGACCCCTCAAGGCCGACGAGTTCAAGCATCTCGTCGACCCGCTCGCGCCGCCGTTCGCGGTCGAGTCCCGCCTGCTCGAGGCCGAAGCCGACGTTGCCGCGGACGGTCCGCCACGGGAACAGGTGGTACTCTTGGAAGACGATGCCGAGGTCCGGAGAGGGACCGGTCACCGGCTCGCCGGACAGCAGCACCTCGCCGCCGGTCGCCCGCTCAAGACCGCCGATGATGCGGAACAGCGTTGTCTTCCCGCAGCCGGAGGGGCCGACGATGCAGACGAACTCGCCGTCGTGGACGTCAAAGGCAACGTCGGCCAGCGCGCGGACGGGTCCCTCGTCGCCGTCGTACGTCTTCGAGACGCCGGCGACCGTCACCCGCGGGGCATCGTCCGTCATCGCCACGCCAACACCCGGTCTTGGACCGCCTCGACGCCGGTGTCGAGCACGAGGTAGACGAGGCTCATCAGCAGGATGTACGCGATGACGACGTCGACGGCGAGGTTGTTCGAGGCAGTGAGTATCCGCTGGCCAATGCCGGGGACGCCGAATATCTCTGCGGCGACGATGAGCATCCAGCAGCGGCCGATGCCGGTGCGGATACCCGTCAGTATCTCTGGGGAGGCAGCCGGCAACACGACCCGCCGAATCAGCGCGACGTCGGAGGTGACGCCCAGCGACCGACCGACGTCGAGGAACTCCTCGGGGACGGAGTCGACGCCGCCGTAGGCGGCGTAGTAGTTGATCCAGAACGCGCCCGCGGCGATGATGAACGCGGCGCCGCCGTCGTTGATGCCAATCCACGCGATTGCGAAGCCGATGAGCGCGAGCGGCGGCACGGGCCGGAGCACCCGCACCAGCGGCGCGGCGGCGTCGTCGGCGACGTCGCTCCAAGCCAGCGTCACGCCCAGCGCGATGCCCAGCGTCGTCCCGACGAGCGTCCCCGGCAGCCAGTGGGTGACGCTCTGGACGAGCGCCGTCGCCATCGCACCCGACCGCAATTCGCCTAAGAACGTGCGGGCGACGACGTCCGGCGCGGGGAGGACGTACGCGGGGTTGAACAGCGCCGCCACCCACCAGACGGCCAGGAAGCCGACGACGCCGAGCGCGCCGAGGACGACCCGCCGGAGGCTCCGGTCGCCGGTCAGTCCCGTGCCGAGTTCCGTCTCGACGTCCGTGCTCATTCCAGCCCGTCGTAGATGGAGTAGTCGAACACCTGCTCTGTCGTCAGCCGGGCGTCCGTTTTGCCGAGCCGGTGGGCGTACTCCGCGAATATCTCCGTGCCGTCCTCGATCTCGTGGGGGTCGGTAATGAAGTTCGACAGCGGGGAGTCCATCGCCTTTCGGGCCGTCTCGACGGGCAGCGACTGCTCGCCGATGACGGCGCTGGCGTGGCGGGCCGCGGCGTCGCGGTTCGCGTTGACGAACGTCGTCGCGCGGCGGTGCTGGCGGACGAACTCCGTGGCCGCCTCCGTCTCGCGGACGGCGTCGTTCATCAGCGTCACCGCTGCCGGCTGGCCGGGCATGAACTCCACAGCCGTGGCGATGAACTCATAGGGGAGATCGTTGGCGGCCACCTTCGTCGGCACCGGCTCCATGATCGAGGTGCCGTCGAACTCGCGGTTGGCGAGCCCCTGGAAGACGGCGTTGGCGCCGCCAGCGCCGATGATTCGGGCTGCCTCCCCGGGTTCGAGGTCGTGCTCGCTGATGAGCCAGTAGCGCAGCAGGATATCCGGCACCGACCCCTCGGGGAAGGTGCCGAACCGGAACGGACGCCCCTTCTCCGCTCGCCACTGCTCGAACGAGCCCGCGGCGTCCTCGGGGTCCCACATCGCGGCGAATTCCTCGTGGGCGAGGATACCCATCGGCTCCTTAATGTTGGCCGCGACCACCTTCGCGGGGATTCCCCGGTCGATGACGATCATCGCAGGGACGATGCCAAACATCGCGACGTCGATATCGCCGGAGGCGTACGCCTTCACGATGCTCGGCCCGTCGGAGAACTGCGTGCCGTTCACGTCGACGCTCATCTCGTCGAAGTACCCCTCCTCCTGCATCACGAAGTACTGCATGTCGGGGTAGATGGGCATATACGCGACGGTTATCGACTCCGTTCCACCGCCGGAGATGCCCGAACAGCCGGCCAGCGCGGCCGTGCCGACCGCCCCCGCGCCGGCGAGGTACGCGCGCCGAGAGACGTTCGTCTGGTCCATGCGGGCGCTACCGGACGGCGACTTGTACCTCGGTGGGTCACGGTGAGTCTCGCCCTGACCGGCGACGGCTCGCTCGGGGGGATTCGGGGCCGCTCGCGGCTGTTCGCGGTGGCGGGGCCGTCTCATTACCCGCACCTCCGTCGCGACAACACGTAAGTTTTGCAGGCTTCTGGCAGGCGAGGGCGGGGCTGTCGGGCAACGACAACGGTTAACGGAGTTCGGTCACAGCCTCGGGGTATGTCACGCTTCTCAGCGCGCGTCGAGGCCATCTCCATCTCGGGTATCCGCGAGGTGTTCGAGGCGGCCGGCGAGGACGCAATCAACCTCGGACTGGGCCAGCCGGACTTTCCGACGCCCGACCATGCACGCCGGGCCGCCGTCGACGCCATCGAGGCCGGCGAGGTGGACGCCTACACGTCGAACAAGGGAACCCGCGAACTTCGGGAGGCCATCGCCGCCAAGCACGCGCGCGACGGCCAGTCGGTCGACCCGGAGGACGTCATCGCGACGGCCGGCGGCAGCGAGGCGCTCCACCTCGCGATGGAGGCGCACGTGGAACCCGGCGACGAGGTGCTCATCCCTGACCCGGGGTTCGTCGCCTACGACGCGCTGACGAAGCTGGCGGGCGGCACGCCCGTCCCCGTGGAACTGCGCGAGGACCTGACGCTGGACCCGGCGGCGGTAGAGGCGGCCATCACCGACGAGACGGCGGCGTTCGTCGTCTGCTCGCCGGCGAACCCGACCGGCGCCGTCCAGTCGCCGGCCGACATGCGCGAGTTCGCCCGCATCGCCGACGAGCACGACGTGCTGTGTCTCTCCGACGAGGTGTACGAGCAGATCGTCTTCGACGGGGAGCACCGGTCGCCGATGGAGTTCGGCGAGAACGTTGCCGTCGTGAACGCCTGCTCGAAGACGTACTCGATGACCGGCTGGCGACTGGGGTGGGTAACCTCAACGACGGACCGCATCGAGCGGATGTTGCGCGTCCACCAGTACGTGCAGGCGTGCGCCTCGGCACCGGCCCAGTACGCGGCGGAGGCGGCTCTCTCGGGGCCCCAGGACGTTATCGACGAGATGGTCGGGGCGTTCGCCGAGCGCCGTGACGTGCTGCTGGACGGGCTGGCCGACATGGGTCTGGAGACGCCGACCCCGTCAGGGGCCTTCTACGCGATGCCGCGGGTGCCGGAGGGGTGGGTCGACGCCGTCATCGACCGCGGGGTGGTGGTCGTCCCCGGCGAGGCGTTCGGGGCCAACGGCGCCGGCCACGCCCGCATCTCGTATGCGGTGAGCGTGGAGACGTTGAAGGAGGCGCTCGAGGCAATGCGGGCGGCGACGCGGGCGACCCGATAGGCGCCGAACGCTTTTGTCTGCGGTGGTCCACGCTAGCACATGGCGTTCGCACGCCGCGGGGCGGGCGCGCGGGCCGACTTCGCAGCGCTGGCCTCGCAGGTCCACCCCGTGTTCATGCTGCCGCCGCTGGCCGCGAGCGTCTTCGGCGCGGTACTCGCGGGCCGGTTCGCGCTGGCGCCGCTCGCGCTTCACGCGCTGGCGGCGTTCTTCGCCGTCTACACCGCCCACGTCAAGGACGGCTACGTCGACTTCTACGCTCGCGGCGAGGACGATGACCACCCGATGACGGCCGCGGGCTGTCGGCGGGCGCTCGCGGGCGCGACGCTCGGATTCGTCGCCGTCGCGGGGGCGCTGGGCGTCGTCGCCTCGCCGGCGACGGCCGCGCTCGCCGTGCCGATGTGGCTGCTCGGCTTCCTGCACGCCCCGCAGTTCGACACCAACCCCGTGACGACGACGCTCGGCTACCCGCTCGGCATCGCCGTCGCCATCGTCGGCGGCCACCACGCGCAGACAGGGTCGCTCGCCGCCGAGCCGCTGGCGTTCGGGCTCGTCTTCTGTGTCACGCTGGCGGGCGTGAAGGTCATCGACGACTCGACGGACTACGAGTACGACCGCTCCATCGGGAAGCAGACTGTCGCCGTCGCGCTCGGGCGGGAAGGGGCGCGCCGTCTCGCGTACGCGCTGGTGTATACCGGCTTCGCGCTGGTCGTCGTCCTCGCCGTCGACGGGCTGGCGCCCGCGTCGGCGCCAGCGGCCGCGCTCGCGTTCGGCGTCGTGGCGACGTACGCGGCCCGCGCCGAGGCGGAACTCGCGACGATGCTGCTCATCCGCGGGGCGTACGTTTTCCTCGCGCTGCTGGTCGTCGCCGTCTGGTTCCGGCCGCTGGCGGGCGTCCCGCTGCCCGACATCGGCGTGCTCGGGCCGTACACCTACCTCGCGACGGAACTCGCCTTCGGCGCGCTCGCGGCCGGCCTGCTCGTCCGCGCGGGCGCCGTCTGGCGGGCGCTCCGGACCGTACTCGTCCTCTACCCGCTCGCGTTCGTCTGGGACTGGTACACGCTGGAAGTGGGCGTGTTCGCGATACCGCTGCGGACGGGCGCTGAACTCGCCGGAATTCCCATCGAGGAGCACCTGTTCATGCTCGTTGTGCCGGCGCTCGTCGTCGGAATCCACGAGACGCTCGAGAGTGTGTGAACGACACCCACATTCTTTGCCGGCCGCCGCGTAGCACGAACTCATGGCGGGAAGCGACGCGGACGCGGCCGGGGCGAACAGCGCTGCGATAGACGCGGGCGTCGTCGAGACGGTCGCCACAGACCACGAGGTCGAGGCCGGCGAACTGGCCGCAGTGGTGACCGTCGTGGGCGCCGACCTGACCGACTCTCACCACGAGTACGAACTCACGTACGACCACGCGACGGTCGACGACACCCGGGTGTATGCTGTCACCGACGAGGAGTGGGAGCGAGTCATCGAGCGCAACGACGCGGCAGACCTCGCGGAGCCGCTCCGGTCGGCCCACCGCGAGCAGGCCGACCGACTCCTCGCGGAGCCGCCGGCGACGCCGCTGGTCGCGGGTATCGACACGGCCGAGGAACCGGACGAGGTGCCGCGGCAGTACGGACGGCTGAGACGGCTACGAGGCCGTCGAGACAATCTTCACCACGTCCCCCTCGGAGAGCTCGTGGTCCTCGCCGACGCGCCGGCCCGCGCGGGCGTCGACCGCGTGGAGGTAGCCGTCGCCGATATCCGAGTGGACGGCGTACGCGAGGTCCCTCGGCGTCGACCCGCGGGGAAGCAGGAACGCGTCGGGGAGCATATTCCCCTGGCCGTCCGTCCAGTGGGTTTCGTTCTCGACAGGGTATGCAGTCACGTAGTCAAGCAGGTCGTAGACGGCGGCGTTAATGGCCCGCTGAACGCCAGTCCCGCCGAAATCCGCCATCACTTCGCGCACCTGCTCGAGTCCCTCCGCCTGTGCGTCCGAGAGGTCACCAACCACTTCGAAGTCGGGGTCGCCAGGGTTGTATTCGACGACACCAGCGGCGGCGGCGTTTCGGAGCGCCAGCTCCCCCTCAGCCGTACAGGGAACGACTGGTCCGTCGACGGCCTTGCGGAGCCGGTCAACGTTCCCCTCAGGGGCAATATCAGCTTTGTTAGCGACGACGACGATAGGTTTCGTTTCGGCACGGAAGGCGGTCGCCAATCGCTCGCGATCGTCGTCCTCCCACGCTTGGGGCGCCTCTGGGTAGTCGACTTGTCGGAGAACGCGGGCCACGTCTGCGGCCGTTCCGCCGACTCCGGTCAGGACGTCAGTCAATGCGTCGTCGATGTCGAACTCCGGCGAGCGCGACTGACGAGTGACGGTCTCCCAGTTGCGGTCAAGGATGTCTGCGAGCCAGAGATCCATCTCCTGCTCGATAAATTCGACATCTTGGACGGGGTCATACGAGCCGGTCTCGACGGGTTCGCCCTCGGCGTTCGTCCCCCCAGAAGCATCGACGACATTGAGCACGACATTCGCGTTGGAGAGCGCGTCGAGGAACTGATTCCCGAGTCCCTTCCCCTCGTGGGCGCCAGGGACGAGACCAGCGACGTCAAGCAGTTCCACCGGGACGTAGCGGGTGCCATCCTGACAGTTCTCATCGCCGCACCGTTCCGTCCGGTCGAGACATGGACACTCAGTGCGCGCATGGCTGACGCCGCGGTTCGCGTCGATGGTGGTGAACGGGTAGTTGCCAACCTCGACATCCGCCATCGTCGCCGCCTTGTAGAAAGTGGACTTGCCGGCGTTGGGTTTACCGGCGAGCGCGACCGAGAGCATACGTCTGGTACCACGCCACCGGGCAAGGGCCTACCGCTTCTCTGCCTCTGCAAGCGCGCCTGCCAGCCCATCGACATCCTGTTCATCGGTCGTCGCCATCTCTTCAGCGTCAGGGATATTGACGCCCGTGTCGTCGCTCGGAGCCTCGGTGTCGTCTTGTTCAACCGGGCGAACGGCCTGCTCGACGCGTACAATCGCTGGCTCTGGCTCCTCCGATTGCTCGTCGACTGGAACGATGGCCGGGATTGGTTCTGGTTCCGGTTCCTGTTCCACCGTGTCAGTCGGCGGGGAACCGACCACCTGCACCTCGCCACGAGCGCGGATAGTCCCATCAACCTCAGCCTCGTCGTCGAGCGCCAGATCCTCGCAGGCGACATCGCCGCGGATGTGAGCGTCACCCTCAATGCGGACCGTCCCACTCCGTGAGGTGACATCACCGTGGACAACCGTTTCCCGGCCGATAGTCACATCGGATTTCGCGCGAAGGCTGCCAAACAGCTCCGTCTGTTCGCCGACGGTGAGTTCGGTCGCGCGGATATTTCCGTGTAGCCGGCAACTGTCGCCGATAGTCGCCGGCGTTGAGACGCGCCAACTGTCGTCCGAGACCCGTGAGGAGCGGGGGATCAGGACAGGTTCCTGCTCGCGGTCGGTCGCCAATTCGTCGAATAACTCCTCGGCCGCCTCCTCTTCGCCGAGTCGGAGGAGCTGTGTCAGATAGATAAACAGAAACACAACCGTCGGGACAGGGTTGCGGATGACAATCCAGCCGTTCGCCTCAAATCCCTCCTCAATGTCGACATCATCGCCGATGTCAAGATCGCCCGAGACCATCAGCTGGCCCGCGATATGTACCCGCTCGCCGAGGTACGCATCCTCGCCGACGAGAACGTTGCCAGCCACGTCACACCACATATCGAGCCGGCAATCGCCGTCAGCCTCGATATCACCGCCGAACCGAACGCGCTCACCGGCGACGACATTCTGGCCGCGGACACCGAACTCAATGGTGCTCTGCCCGCCGACGATGACGTCGCCTGCGGCCACGAGATCGTGTTCCTCAACATGGGTGCCGTCGGGAATCCGGAGGCGGTCCAGCGGGTCGGACCGGAGAGGCATATCTGGGAGTGACCGCCACAGCACATAATCCCTCCGGGGCGTCTGACGCGCGTACGACACGGAACGTGCGGCTTTTGAGCGTCGCCCGGGTACGAAAGGTATGACTGTCCTCTCGTTCGACGAGCACGGGGTCGATGTGGTGTACGAGGGCACTGAGTTCCGTTTAGAGCAGTCGCTCATTGAAGACGCCACCGGGAAATCCTATCCCGACGTGACCGACCACGAGGTGCTGAAGCTCGTTGAGGAGAGTCCAGCCCTCTCAGGAGAGCCGCGCCGAGTGGCCGACATCCTCGGTTAGCGGAAGGAGCCGGAACCGCTAAGAGGCCGCCGCCAAACAAATGACCCGTGTTTGATTCGGGCAATCCGTCATGGGAGACGGCCGTGAGTACCGTCGCCAGTTACGGGCTTATTCTCGGAGTCATGACGCTGCTGCTGTTTGCAGTGCCGTTCGCGCTGTTCCTCTTCTTCGGCTGATGAATCGCCTCGGCCGGTCGGCGACGATGTACCGTACGACCGTCTCAGTTTATCGCTGGGAGGTTCACAGCGGATACAGCGCGGAAGCCCACCCCTTCAGGGGTGGGAGGAAGCGCGTAAGCTCCATGCAATAATCCACCGACTACAGCATTGCCGACTCCTCAACAGTATATAAAAATATAAAAGGAGTAGATGTTGCTGTGACGTACATGGCGTGGGAGGTGACTCGAACGGTTCGCGTCCGTCTCGACGTGCCCGACAACCGCAAGAGTGACCTCCACGCCACCAACACCAAGTTCCGGTACTGCGCGAACCGCACCGCAGACTGGGCGTGGCGCTACCCACACAAGCATTGTGTGACCAGCAAGAGTGAAGCCGAAAGCGCTCTGTAGGACGAGCTTCGTAAAGAAACAGACTACCTACACGCTAATCTTGTCCAGAAGGCCATCAAACGCGCCACCGACGACATCGACAACTGCGTCGACAGGCTTGCTGACGGTGAGAACACCAGCAAGCCACAGTACGATACGTTCAGCATCGTCTACGACAAGCGAGCCGCTACTTACCATCGAGACAAGGTGAGTCTCGCCACCGTCAACGGGAGAGTCGAATGCGAATACGACCTCCCCGACGAGGCTGACGGGACACCACACGACGAGTACCTGCTGAACAAGGACTACTCTTTCTCGACCAGTACTGTCCATTACGACAGCGAAGCCGACGAGTTCTACCTGCACGCAGTGATGGAACGGGAACTCGACGTGAGCAGGCCTGAGAAAGCCGAGCATTCGGCCTTGTTGAAACCCTCAATCGGTGATAGGTTTCAGCAGTCTTGCTGAATACAC
>NZ_JBDGTV010000004.1:0-140063 GCF_042216475.1 Halosegnis sp. | reverse complement strand
GGTAGTGTAGTGGTATCACGTGACCTTGCCATGGTCACAACCCGAGTTCAAATCTCGGCCGGTGCACTCCTCTTGACTCGAATCACCGCTCCAGCCACGCTGCTATCTCGTTCGCGACGATGGCCGGCTGCTCTCGGTGGAGGAAATGGCCCGCCTCCCGGATGCGTACGACCCGGCACCGTCTGAATGCGTCGCCAGCGTGTTCAAATAGGGCGGGGCCAATACAGCCGTCGCGAGCGCCCGACAGCAGGAGTGTCGGCGTCTCGAATGGCTGGCCCTCATCAGGAGCACGAATACCGCGGTCGCTAACGGCCGCGAGGAGGCCGCGCCCCATTGCCCGATAGTACTCGACGGCGTTGGCGGCCGTCTCGCCCGCCGACAGCGTCTCCTTCACCCGCTCGCGATGAGCGGGGTCGTCCCAGCCGGGCGACCACGACCGGTAGAGCCGGTCAACGAGCGCGAACCCATCCCGACGGAGCAGCCGGACCGCACCCGGGAGCTGAAATGTCCAGATGTACCACGAGCGGAGCAACTGCCGAGGGTGTGCGAACAGCAACGCATCGAATCGCGGCGGGACAGCCATCACGGCTGCCCGGTCGAACGCCCCGGATCGGAGCGCGGCGTACGTCGCGACCGCGCCCCAGTCGTGACCGATGATGCAGTCGGTATCGAGCGCGTTCCCGAGCGCGGCCGCGTCTGCGCCCAGCGCCGCTGGTCCGTAGTCGTCGGCGGGAGTGCCGTCACTCGGTCCATAACCGCGCATGTACGGCGCGAGTAGCCGGTAGCCGTCGAGTTCCGCCGCGAGCGCGTCGAACGTCCGTGGCTCGTCCGGGAAGCCATGGAGGCACAATAGTGGCTCGCCGGTGCCGTACGCGTATCCCTCGAACCGGCGACCGTTCGCCCGGACGGTAAGCGTCTCGGGGGCGTCCATCGTGCCGGCCAGTCGTCACCCGGTGTTATAGCGGTGGGGGCCGACGCCCCGATATGACAGTCGTCGCGCTGTTGAGTGTCGCACCCGTAATCGAGGGGAGCATGGCCAGTGAGGTGGCGAAGGCCGTCGCCGCGCTTGATGAGTTCGACGTTACCTACGAGACAAACCCGATGGGGACCGTCATTGAAGCCGAGGATATCGAGGAACTGATGGCCGCCGCGACGGCCGCACACACGGCCGTCGACGCCGATCGTGTGAGCACGTTCCTGAAGATAGACGATAAGCGTACCCGGGAGTACGAGGCCAGCGAGAAGGTCGACCGGGTCGAGTCTGAACTTGGCCGGCCGGCCCGCAGCGAGCGGTAGCAAAGAGCCTGAAGTTGGTAGCGCCGCCGAACGGACATTGCCTTTTGTCTCGACACGCTACGTCCGGGTATGGAAAGCATCAATCGGATGGCCCTCGAACTCGTTGACGAGGCCATCGACTTCGCCGACGAACTCGCCGTCGAGGCGTTCGAACTTGAGTCAGGCGCGACGGTCCTCGACTTCGGCGTCGACGCGACCGGTGGCTACGAGGCTGGGCTCCTGTTGGCCGAGATTCAGACCGGTGGACTCGCGACCGTCCAGACTGAATCGGGTACCGTCGCAGACGCCCCGATTCCGCACGTCCGGCTCCATACCGACCACCCGGCGCTGGCACTTCTCTGCTCGCAGAAGGCCGGCTGGGAGATGTCGACGGACGAGTTCGAGGGACTTGGTTCCGGACCGGCCCGCGCACTCGTCGCTGAGGAGGAGGTGTTCCGGCGAACCGGCTACGCCGACGCCTGCGAGTTCGCCACGCTATGTCTGGAGGCCGACGAATTGCCCGGTGACGACGTTGCCGAACACGTCGCCGAGGCCTGCGAGCTGGAGCCTGGCTCTGTCTTCTTGCCCGCATTCCGCACCGACTCCATCACGGGGAGTGTAGCGTTGGCGGCACGGGCCGGCGAGATGGCGACGTTCCGGCTAGCGGAACTTGGCTACGACCCGCTCGATGTGTTAACAGTCCACGCGAGTGCGCCAATCGCGCCCGTGGCCGATGACTACGAGACTGCCGTCGCGCGGACGAACGACGCGCTTGCGTATGGAGGTCGAGTCCATCTCACCGTCGACGAGCCATTCGACCGGTTCGATGAACTTCCCTCGACGGCGAGTGAGGCGTA
The DNA here is from genome assembly GCF_042216475.1 of Halosegnis sp. Lineage (NCBI taxonomy): Archaea > Methanobacteriati > Methanobacteriota > Halobacteria > Halobacteriales > Natronomonadaceae > Halosegnis > Halosegnis sp. Next base: position 137,931 of record NZ_JBDGTV010000004.1, on the reverse strand, counting down.
CGGCCGACCTTTCGCTGACATCTTCGCGGACGCTGACTGGGATTTCTACGAGGTGCCGACGGACGTATTCGCGCCCGCACAGGTGACCGTCGATGTCGTGGGCGGCGAGACGCACGTACTCGGGCGGCCTGACGAGACGCTCGTCGCCGAATCGTTCGGGCTGTGAGATTCAAGATCATCCCACCGGCACCCGACTCACTCGATCGCCTCCGAGCCGTCCACGAGAGCGTCCCTATCGTTCCCGACGCCGAGGAGTCCTGCTGCCGTCGGTTAATAGCCGACGCCGACGTCCCCGCGCAGGACGAGGCGAAGGAGTGGCTGACGTTCTGTCGCGCGCTCGGGTTGGCCGAAGAGGGGACACGCGGCTACGCTCGGGTACGCGACGGCTGGGACCCGGAAATGCTGCCGACCCGGTTCCGCGAGCGAGTGTACGCCGCCGATGAGACGCTGACGGTGCTTGCGGACGCCGACGGGCCGCTGTCAGCTGAGGCCGTCTTCGAGCAGCTCCGCGACCGGATACCCGCGTGGGAGCGGGCCCGCAGCGCTGACCCGACGGCGACGTGGCGCGAACGGGTCGACCGGCTGCTGTCGTGGACAGTGCTATTCGGACTCGCCGAGCGGGTCGAGGGAGGCTACCAAACGGGGTGACGCGTCGCGTCAACGATATAAGCCGTCACGTGCATCCCGAGAGCGTGTACGAGGCCGTCCTGTTCGACGTGGACGACACGCTGTGTCGCTACCGGCGGAGCGCCGACGAGGTGCTGGCGGCCGCCTTCGAGCAGGTGGGGGTAGAGCCGTACTTCGGTCAGGCGGAGTACCACGACCGATACCCCGAGTTCGTCGACGACACCGAAGATGTTCGCGAACTGCGTCGGGAGTGTTTCGCGGCCATTTCTGCCGACGCCGGGTGCGATCCGGAGCTGGGCCGTGCAGTCGCGCGCGCCTTCGCCGCCGAGCGGGACCACTCGAATGTCGAGCCACTGCCCGGCGCGCTCGAGGCCGTCGACCGACTCGCGCGCGACCACCGCGTCGGTGTCGTGACGAACGGCGCGCCGGCGATGCAGAAAGCGAAGCTGCGCGGGTTGGGGCTAACCGACGCCTTCGAGACGGTGGTCCATGCCGGCTACGACGCGCAAGCGAAGCCCCATCCGGAGCCGTTCGAGCGGGCGCTGGCTGATCTGGGAGCCACCCCCGACCAGACGGTACACGTTGGCAACTCTCACGCGTCGGACGTGACCGGCGCGCACGCGGCCGGTCTCGCCTCCGCGTGGCTCGCGGGCGAGGACGAATCCGGTGACCCAGCGCCCACCTACAGACTCCGGTCGATGCGCGAGCTCGCGGAGCCGCCCTGGCGTGACTACTGAACCGGAATCCGGCGGACGGTCGAGTCGGAAGCGGCGGCCTGCTCGCGGAGCCGGCGGATGCGCTCGTCCATCGGCGGGTGGGTCGCCAAAAGCCGGGTGAGCGTTCCTTCCTCGTCGCCGTGGATGTACAGCGACGAGAGCAGGCCGCTCGCGGCCGTCGCCCGCTTGATGCGCGCCAATGCCGAGGCCAGCGCCGCAGGATAGTCGGTGAGGGTAGCGGCGGTGTCGTCAGCGGCCAGTTCACGGCGCCGCGAGTAAGCCCGCAGGAGCACCGTCAATCCGAACAGCAGGAGAACAGCGACGGAGCCGACAGCTGCGCGGGCGCGAGCCGTCGCTGCCTCCCGCATCTGTCGGTCTTGACCGCGGGCAAGCGCGAACGCGCGGGCCAGTCCGACCGCGAGCAGCAGTGCCGGTAACAACACGACGGCGACGACTCCGGCGGCCGTCGAGACGAGCGTCGCGCCGAGCGTCTGCACCAGCCCGTCGCGGGCGTCCAAGTGAGCAAGTTCGTGTGCCAGGATGGCCTCAAGTTCACGAGCGGACAGGAGCCGGAACAGCCGCGCATCCAGTACGATAACGCCATCAGAAGGGCCACCCAGTGCAAGCGCGTTCGGTGCCTCCATTCGGGCGACACACACCGTCGGTGTGTCAACGCCGAGCCGGTTCGAGAGCGCGCCGAGCCGGCGGTACAGTTCTGGCATCTCCCGCCGCGAGAGTGGGTCGGCGCCGAGTGACCGAAGGATACCAGCGGTGCCAAACGCGTAGGAGGCATACCCGAGTGCGGCCGTCGTCGCGACAACGACCGCCACCGTCAGGAGCGGGTCGGGTCGGCGTCGCCAGACGAACAGCAGTCCGCGCCAGACCACGTAGGCGCTGGCGGCGTAGGCGACGAGCGTGACGGCGCCAGCGACGACGGCGAGTAGGCGCGCAGCCGGGCGGCGCATATCTGAGACGCAGACGCCCGAGCCCAGAAAGCGTTACTCGGCAGGCGTCACGTCGGTGACAGTACCGACACCTTTGCTTGATCCTTCGCGGAAGACGAACCGCTGGCCCTCCTCGACGAGGTATGGTTGGAATTTGAAGCGGATGCGAGCAATGCCAGAGTCGCCAGGCAGTAATTGCCCTTCCGCAGGGTGGATCGACGCGGCCTCGCTCACGGTCTCGAGGTGAATCACTGGCTCGTACCCGTCGTCGATGCGCGTCGGATGATTGAGCACCATCACTTCGGCAGTGAACTCGCGGACCGGCGTCGGCGCTGAGTCACGGGGGACCAGCACCATTCCCCGTTCGATGTCGGCCTCCTTCACCCCTTTAAGTGCGATACCGACGATACGGCCGGCCCGCGCCTCGTCAACCCGGTGGTAGTGCATCTCGATACTCCTTGCTTCGACCTCTCGGAAGGAGCCGTCGGACATCGGGCCGAGCAGGAGTTCATCGCCGGCCTCAACACGGCCTGTGCGGACGGTGCCTGAGGCAACGGCACCGACCCCCGTTACAGAGTAGGTCCGGTCGACATACATCGAGAAGTCGCCGTCGGCGTCGTGGTCTGTCTTGGGGAGCCGCTCGAACAGCTCGTCAAGCACCGGGAGCCCGTCCATCGTCACCGCGCTCGTCGTGAGCACGGGCACCACCTGTTCGTTTATTTCCTCGATTGCGGCGTCGACGCCGTGGCGTTCGATCGACAGCGGCGTTCGGTCGGCATCACGCAGCAGCCGCTCCACCTCACGTTCCACCTCAGCGACCCGCTCGTCGCTCACGGCGTCGGCCTTTGTCACTGCGACGACCGTCGGTAGCTCGGTGGCAAGTAGGATACCGAGGTGTTCGCGGGTTGTCTTGGTCGGGCCATCGTCGGCCGCGACGACGAGCAGCCCGTAGTCAAGCTTCTGACCGACGAGCCCGCGGATGGTGGTGCGGAGCCACGGTTCGTGGCCGACGGTGTCGACGAAGGAGACCAGCCGTTCGGCCTCGCGCACAACAGCCGCGCGGTCGGACTTGCGGTCTGGATTGTCCATCCGGATGGGGCCACCCCGCTCGTCGAAGCCGTAGACGCCGTACGAGAGGTCCGCCGACAGCCCTCGCTCTACCTCGTGGGGCTGGACATCGAGGAATGAGCGCGTGCCGCCCTGGCCGTCGTCCGGCTGGCCGGTGACCAACGAGCCGACCAGTGTTGATTTGCCATGATCGACGTGGCCGGCCGTCCCAACGACGATATGGTCATCATCGGTGTCGAGAACGGCACCTTCGCGGAGTGTAGCGACGCCGACGATTCCGTCGGTGTCGCCTGCGTCCCATGTCTGTACGTCGTCAATGTGGGCGCCAGCCTCCTCGGCCAACAGCGACAGGACATCCATCGTCTCGGAGAACGCGTCTGGCTGGATGCCCGCCACGCCGCCGTCATCGGTGACACCGACTACGTAGGTAGCCTCCCCATCGCCGGACAGCACCCGGTGGCGTAGTTGGGCGGCGAGCGACTCGAGCCGGCCCTCGGAGAGGTGGAGGTCTTTGGTCAAGCGCTCCTTGAACTCGACGCTGCCGCCCTCCTGTTCGCCCCGGGCGAGGGCGCGATCGAGGACGGCCCGGTCGGCGCTCATTGCTGACTGCTAACAACCCGCCGACCAAAAGCCTTCCTCGGCGGACAACGCGGGGGTTCGCGACCGCTACCGGGCGTTCGCACGCTCAAGCGCCTCAAGAAAACCGTCGGCGTAGCCGGCGTCCGTCACGTGGTCAGCCGCCGCCTTCGCCGTCTCGTCGGCGTTTGCGACGGCGTACGACTCGCTTGCGACCGCGAAGGCCGCAGCGTCGTTCTCGCTGTCTCCGATCGCAAGGAATTCCTTGGACTCGCGGCCGAGACGCTCGGCCGCGCTCGCGAGGCCCGTCGCCTTGTCGACATTTGGGCTCTTGACATGGTATGCGTAACCTGTGTCGATTACCTCCTGACCGTGGGCAGCCGCACACTCCTCAAGCGGGCCTAAGGGGCGGTCACGGGCCACCGCGACCTCTGTCTCCCGCCAGTAGTTGACAAGATCCGGCTGTCCCCAGCCGAGGTCGTGGCCCGCCGCGCGGTAGTCGTCGGCGGTCGCCGCCGCGGCCGCCGGGTCACCGTTGTAGACGATGCCTTCGGCGTCGCCGCCGCCGTACTCGCCACCAGGGGTCCGCTCGCACAGCGTGACGCCGCCGTTCTCGGCGACGACGCGCCGCGGGACGGACAGGAAACCACACAGCGCGACCGGGAACGGGAACGCCTTCCCGGTAGCGATAATTACCGGTGCCTCCTCGGCGTACGCCCGCAGCGCGTCACACACCCTCGGGTCGAGCCCCCCTTCGGGCTGAGTGAGCGTCCCGTCGATATCGACAATAAGTGGGCGCATACGTGCGGGTGGCGACGTGGACTGAAAGCTACTCGGTCAGTCGCTCATAGGCGGCCGTGACCCGCTTGAACTGTTCCTCGTCGCCACCGCGGTCGGGGTGAGTCTCTTTCACTTGTTCCCGGTAAGCACGCCGGACAGCCGCCTCCTCGGCGCCGGGGTCGAGCCCGAGCGTCTCGTAGGCCTCTCGCCGGGACGGGCCCGGGTCGGGATCTGGGGGCCGGCGGCCACGCGCGCCGCCATCGGCCTGTCGCGTCTCGCGGTCGAATCGGCTCTGGGCGTCGCCGAACCGCGGACCGGCTCCGAATCCACCGCGGTCTGTGTCGCCCTGGTCTGTGGCACGAGCGCGAGCGGCCTGCCGACGCAGGCGCTCGCGGAGCCGGCCGGAGGCGTGCTGCCAAAAGAAGTACGTCGCGGCGGCGAAGGGAATCGCGACGAACAGCACGACGAGCTCCCGAAATACGGCCGCGAGGACGACGAGCAGCACTGTCATCCCCGCAAACACCCCCGCGAGCCCGACGACGAGCGGTGACCGGTTCACGGGCGTCGTACGCCCCCGGTCCCCGTAAGCATCTCGCCCTGAGACTTTTCACCATCCGTCTGATAGTCGTTCACATGAGCGTCTCGGGAGGCTGCGAGGTCTGCGCCACAGGGGATGCCGCCTTCGGCTGTGACCGCTGTGGGAAGCTTGTCTGTGACGAGCACTATGACCGCGAGACGGGCTACTGCACGGAGTGTGCCTCCGAGCTCAAACGACCGGGCGAAGCCACCTCCGACAACGATGAGTGGCGTGACGGTGTTGACACCTACCGGATTTGACACCCTCCTCACGCTGACGCGAAAGGATTCCCGACCGCCGTTGGGATATTGTGGGTACGACACGACCTGTTCCTGTGGGGCGACTCTCCCTAATGATAAATCAGACTGGCGTACCGATGGCTGTGTCAATCAGCCGGTGCTCCTATCCTATGACGGACTCGGAGTTCCCGTTGCTCCCATATTCGCCGCCGCATTCAGGTCGCTGTTAGCGATTAATCCACAGTTCCCGCACACGTACAGTCCACGCTCAACACGGTAAAAATCCGCTTCTGTGCCACACACAACCCGCCCAGCACCGCTCGTGTGCTGCTTGTCGGCGCTGTCCGTTGCGCGGTCAGCGGTGCTCATTGAGTTGAGACTTGAGCCGGCGGGCCGCCGCGCCGACCGCCCGGAAGTAGGCGTCACCATCCTCGCTGTCCTCGCCGGCGAAGATGATGCCTCGCGAGGAGTTAACGAGGCCAACACCGTCTGCGAGCCCATGCGCGATGGCGGCCTCGGCGTCGCCCCCCTGTGCGCCCACACCTGGCACGAGGAACGGGAGCTTCGGCGCCAGCTCGCGGACAGCCGCCAACTCCTCAGACGCTGTGGCGCCGACGACTAGTCCGACGTTCCCATCGTCCCACTCTGCCGCACGACGGGCGACGTACTCGTATAGCTTCGTGTCATTGCCGACGGTAAGGTTCTGGAAGTCACGTGCGCCGGGATTGGAGGTGCGCGCGAGCACAAACACGCCGGCGCCGTCATGATTGAGGAACGGCCGAATCGCATCTTCACCAAGGTACGGGTTGACCGTGATGGCATCCACCTCTTCAAGAACGCGAGCGTACTGGCGGGCGGTGTTACCAATATCGGCCCGCTTTGCGTCCAGCAGGACCGGGATGTCCTTGCCGTGGGCGTACGCAATCGTCTCTCGAAGCGCGCGCCAGCCGTCGGCGTCCTCGTAGAACGCGGCGTTGGGCTTGTAGCAGGCCGCATGCTCGTTGGTCGCGTCGATGACCCGTCGGTTGAATGCCCATCGCGGGAGGTCTGCGTCAATGAAGTCAGGAAGCCGGCCCGGATCGGGGTCGAGGCCAACGGAAACGACGCTATTGGTCGCGTCGATGCGAGTCGCAAGGTCGTCGAAGAACCCCATCGTCAGCAGGTGGCCGCCGCCATACTACAACGTTGCGACTCGCGGGGTCAACCACAAGTTCCCCGGCGCCGTCGTATTCGTATGGAGTTGCGTGCGGTCGGGTTCGACCTCGATGACACCCTCGCCGTCACGGAGCGCCCGCGGTCAGCGCTGCTTGCGGCGGCGACCGACCGCGTCGACGCGCCGCCGCTCTCGCGGCGCGATTACCTCGCGGCCCATGACCGTTACAGCGACGCGACGACCCGTGAGCCGGTCTTCGCGGCGCTACTCGAGGATCGAGACACCGAGACAGATCCCGCGGCGCTTGCGGCAGCCTACCGATCGGTACTCGCCGAGTCGCTCACCCCTGTCGGCGACGTGGCCGGCTTACTCGCGGCGCTGGGCGACCGCTATCGGCTCGGTCTGCTCACTGACGGACCGGTCGGTACGCAGCGCGGCAAGCTCAATCAGCTCGGCTGGAGCAAGCTGTTCGACGTCATCCTCGCGACGGGGGGGCTCGCGGCGCCCAAGCCGGATGCCCGGGCCTTCGGCGCACTGGTAGATGGACTCGACGTGCCGGCGGCAACGGTCGCGTACGTCGGTGACCACCCGCAGAAGGACGTAGTCGGAGCCCGCGTAGCCGGATTGGTGCCCATCCAAGTGTGCTACGATGGCGGACCCGACGCACACCCTCAGGCGGCCGCAACCGTCCGTCGCGCCCGGCTTGTCGAGGAACTCCCGGGTGTGCTGGCGTCGCTTTAGCCGAACTGCTCCTCGTAGAGTTCCTGAGCGTGTTCGATAGCGTCGTAGGCCGCCTGCCGGTCCTCGAAGCCAAGCGTCTCGACTTCTTTGCCCGCCTCAAGGTTCTTGTAGGTCTCGAAGAACTCAGCAATCTCGTCGAGCTGCTGTTGAGTGATGTCCTCGAGGTCCTCGATGTGGTCAAAGCGGGGGTCCTCACGGGGGACCGCAATGACCTTGTCGTCCTTCTCGCCATCGTCGTCCATCCGCATCAGTGCGACCGGTCGAGCCTCGATAACACAGCCCGGGAACGTCTGGTCCTCAACGAGTACCAGCACGTCGAACGGATCCTCGTCGTCGTAATACGACTGTGGGATGAATCCGTAGTCGCCGGGATAGTGGACGTTCGAGTGGAGCACCCGGTCGAGCATTACGCCAGGAATGTCCTTGTCGTACTCGTACTTGTTGCGATCGCCTTTGAGACACTCTACAACGGCGTAAATCTCCTCGGGGGCATCCGGGCCCGTCTCGAGGTCTGCCCAGAGATTCGTCATCATCTGCGGTCCGACGGGCGGCCAAAAACTACTTTCGGTTGGTCACGCTTGCCGTAGCGGCCGTCTCGGCGTATCCGAAAGCCTCTAATTATTAACGAGTTTACGGGTGTTGTAACGCTCCGTGCGCTGACCGGGCATGAGACACGCGCGGAGGGTTATCCCAAACCATGTCAGAGGCACAATCAATTTCGGCAGACCCCGGTACCGCAAGCGAACTTACGGCGTTCCAGCGTAACATCCTCACTATCCTCGCAGAGGAGGCCCGCTACGGGCTTGCCATCAAGCGGGAACTGGAGGAGTACTATGGGACGGAGGTAAACCATGGGCGCCTGTACCCGAATCTCGACGATCTCGTCGAACTCGGTCTTGTTGAGAAGAGTGAACTCGACAAGCGGACCAACCAGTACGAACTCACCGAGGCAGGCGCCGAGACGCTACTCAACCAGTTCGCCTGGGAGTTCGAGAAGTTCACCGCTGACGAGACGCGCGCAACCGCCCTCAAGGAACTCCTCGAATAGTTAGTCGTCGAGCGCCAACTCCCGGGCCAGCTCGACCGACTCGGCTACCAGCGCACGCTGCTTGTCGTTTGGCCAGCCGTTGCGTGGGTAGTACTCCGTGAGGAACTCCTCGCGTTCTGCGGGCGTCAGGTCCTCTATTGGCTTCGCGTAGTGGTTGCCGGCGAAGTCGGCCAGTCGATGGGCGTTGAAGCCGTGAACCTCGCCGTGACGCTCGGAAACCGCCTCGGCGACCGCGCGATTGTGCGCTTCGACAGTCTTCCACTCGTCGCTGTCGCCGGTGCCAGACAGCTGTATTTCGACGGCCTCCTCGGGGTCGACCCGTTCGACAACTACAGTTCCCTCGTCGTCAAGCCACGATGTTGGGTGACAGACGAGCACCTCGGCGGTATCCTCCGAGCGGACACGGGCAACATAGCCGTGTTCAGCGAGCAATTCGTCGCGGCGCGCGCGGTAGCGGTCGGCCTCTGTCTGTCCCGTGTACCCGTCCTCGAAGGGACTGCCACGGGTGACTGCCTCGTCGTTGGTGTGAGCAAGTCGAGCGTCGGCCTCCCGAGCCAGCCGCGTCAGCCGCTCGGCCTCGTCGATGATGTCGTCAGGCAGCATCGAGTGCGTCGTTCGCCAGTTCATCCGCCCGCTCGTTTATCTCCCGCGGAACGTGCTCGAGGGTCCACTTGTCGAACTCTGTGAGTAACTCGCGAGCGCGCACCCGCTTCTCCCGCAGCGCCGGCTCGTTCACGTTCCACTCGCCGCGAACCTGCTTGACAACCAATTCGGAGTCGCCGCGGACATGGATCTCCTCAAAGCCGTGGTCGGCGGCTACCTCGAGCGCCTTGATAAGTGCGGCATACTCCGCACGGTTGTTCGTCGTCTTCCCAATTCGCTCGCCCCCCTCTGCGATGATACCGTCGCCCGTGACGACGGCGTAGCCGACCGCGGCGGGCCCGGGATTGCCGCGGGAGGCGCCGTCAAAGTAGACGTGTGCGCGGCCGCCGTCCTCTCGCAGGAGGCCGACAAGTTGGGCGGTGTCGCTCCCCTGGACAACCACCTTGTCATCGTAGGCAACGGCCGTCGCGCCGGCGTGGCTCGCACGCCACCGCTCATGGTCGGTGTTGCCGTCCGCGACGGCGATCCCAGCAGCCGTCAGCCGGTCACGAGCCGTCTCGGGGTCACACGCAATCACTGGCACGTCCAACTCTCAGAGAGCCGGGTCGTTAGCCGTTCCGTTCCCGCGGCTGGGTCAGGAACCCCCTATACTTTTATACCAGTAACAGCCGTCGGGCAAAGATGTATGACACGGCCGAGCCGCGAGCGCCAGCGTGAGTCGGAGACGGTCGACGAGGACGAACGCGAGTCCGAGACCGAATCCGGCTGTCCCGACTGTGGGGCCGACGCGCTCGTCAGCACGGGGGACCATGAGACCGTCTGTGACGAGTGTGGACTCGTCGTCGACGAGTCGAACATCGACCGGGGACCGGAGTGGCGCGCGTTCAACCACTCCGAACGTCAGTCCAAATCTCGGGTGGGGGCGCCCACGACGGAGACGATGCACGACAAGGGGTTGACGACGCAGATCGACTGGAAGGACAAGGACGCGTACGGCCGCTCGATCTCTTCGGAGAAGCGCTCACAGATGCACCGACTGCGGAAATGGCAGGAGCGCATCCGGACGAAAGATGCCGGCGAGCGGAACCTCCAGTTTGCACTCTCCGAAATCGATCGGATGTCCTCGGCGCTGGGAGTCCCCCGGTCGGTACGGGAGGTGGCGTCGGTCATCTACCGGCGCGCGCTCGACGAGGATCTCATCCGTGGCCGCTCCATCGAAGGAGTGTCTACAGCGACGCTGTACGCCGCCTGTCGGAAGGAAGGCATCCCACGATCGCTGGAGGAGATAAGTGAGGTGTCTCGCGTCGAGCGCAAGGAGATCGGCCGCACTTATCGCTACGTCTCGCAGGAACTCGGCTTAGAGATGGAGCCCGTCGATCCGAAGAAGTACGTTCCCCGGTTTTGTTCTGACCTGAACGCGAGCGAGGAAGTCCGCGCGAAGGCCAAAGAGATAATCGACACCACGGCCGAACAGGGGCTCCTGTCGGGCAAGTCGCCGACAGGATACGCCGCGGCGGCCATCTACGCCGCTTCGCTGCTCTGTAACGAGAAGAAAACACAACGAGAGGTCGCCGACGTCGCACAGGTCACCGAGGTCACCATCCGCAACCGCTACCAGGAGCAGATCGAGGCAATGGAGCTGTACTGACACCACAACGTTCGAGACGCCAGCACTCGTTCTACCTGTGTGTTCACCGACGACCGGAAGCTTGCCGACCTCGACGAGATTCCCCGTGACTCAACGCTGCTCGTCACGCTTCGCCAGGGGTTCGACGAACAGGAGGCGCTCCTGATTCAACTCGCCGACGGGGTCGCCTGCTGGGAGAACACCTGCCAGCACTGGACGGACGTCCGCCTCGACAAGGGGTCGGGTGCGCGCGTAACGGACGGGGAGATATGGTGTCAGAAGCACGGCGCTACGTTCGCGGCGACGGACGGCGAATGCACCCATGGCCCCTGTGAGGGGGCTTACCTCACCGAGGTCGACGTAACGGTTCATGAAGGGGCCGTCTACCTGACCGACGACGACTACGAGTTCGCCCACCGCGGGCCAAGTGACGACATCGACCTCTCCTCACGGGGGCGAATCGACTTCTCAGGCACATAACCGTCAGAACTCGGCGGTATGGGAGTGAACCCACAGCTCGCCGATACGCGAGAGCCGTGTCCGATACGATTTCCCTTGTTCCTCCTGTTCGATGTATCCTTTGCCGCCAGGGCCGAGCCGGTCGACATTGTAGATGACCTTCGACCGGAAGGAGTCGGTGTACTCCTCGCCCAGTTCGCGCGCCAGCGTCTCTGCGAGGTCGCTCACGGACTCGAACTCACCGTGTTCTCCCAGCGTGAACAGGATGAGCTCCTCGAATGGCTTCACATTGGAGAAGGAGGCAACCGGGAGTTCGACGATGTGGCTGCCGTCGAACTCCTTGGCGCCGATGGTCGTCCCGCGCTCGTCGAACTCCGCGAGCAGGTCGCGGGCTGTCTCAAGCCGCTCCCGTACTCGGGCGTCGTCGGCCTCCCCTGCAAGCACGTCATCAAGCAGTTCTGCGCCCGCGCGCAGTTCCTCAGCGAGCTCCGTCTCGAGGTACTTCTCGGGAGCGGTGTAGTAAGTGTGGACACGGTCGCGGTCATCGGCCCGCTCGACAGCAATCGAGTGGGCAGCGGTGGCAAAGGCAAACGAGACGACCCGCGGCATCGATGAGACGTTCACCCACACCTCGTTGCCGGCGTCCAGTTCTGCGTTGATGAGATCAAACGCCTGTGCGAATGCGGCGTCGTAGTCGTAGACATCGCTAACGCCGTACCGCTCCGTCTCGGCACCGAGTAGATTCTCGAAATCCTGCTCGAGTTTGCCCCCGAGGTTCCGGGAATACTCCACGTTCGCCTCGCTCCCCACCGCCCCTTCTAGCAGGACAACCCGGTCGACGGTGACCCGGTCGCGCACGAGTGGGGCGATGAGCCGGTCGTAGTCGAAGCCGACCGGCACTATGTGCGTCTGCATGCCCCTGGCTTCGGCGGAGCTGGACAAAAGGGTTCGTTAGTCCGCGCGCACCCGGAACACGGCGGCAGCCGCCTCTTGAGACCAGCCTAGTCAGCTACCCACCGCCGAAGGGGTGAACGTCCGCGCTGGTAGCGTTGTGACGAGGGATTTGTGTCATCAGCGCGCCGGTACGGTTTTGCCGCTGAGCCGATTAGGAGTAGTGTCACGGCCCGTCGTGGCCACACATCACCCATCACGCCCCTCCCGGGGCAGTTCATCACATCATGCAAGACACCGCGAAATATCTCATCCACGCCGACATTACAGCTAACGGAGTGGTCGAGCGCTCCGACGTCGTTGGCGCCATCTTCGGTCAGACCGAAGGATTGCTTGGCGACGACCTTGACCTCCGTGACCTGCAGGACTCGTCAAAGGTCGGCCGTATCGATGTCGAGATCGACTCCGAGCGGGGCCAATCGTTCGGCGAAATCACTATCGCCACCTCCCTCGACAAAGTAGAGACAGCCGTGCTGGCGGCCGCCCTCGAGACCATCGAGCGGGTCGGCCCCTGCCGATCGACGGTTGATGTCTCTGCCATCGAGGACGTCCGGGCGGCAAAGCGCCGCGAGGTGGTCGAACGAGCAACCACACTGTTCCACGAGGCGTTCGACGACTCGATGCTGTCGAGCCAGGAGCTTGTCGAGGAAGTTAGACAGGCCGTCCGCGTCGAGGATATCACGGAGTACCGAGGGTACCCGGCCGGTCCCCGGGTCGCCGACTCCGACGCCGTCATTGTCGTTGAGGGGCGCGCTGACGTGCTCCAGCTACTTCAGTATGGTATCAAGAACGCCGTCGCAGTCGAAGGGACAAATATCCCCGAGCCCATCGCGGCACTCACCCGCGAGCGCACCGTGACGGCGTTCCTCGACGGCGACCACGGCGGCGAGCTTGTCCTAAAGGAGCTGGCACAGGTTGGCGATGTCGACTACGTGGCGTTCGCGCCACCGGGGCGCTCCGTCGAGGACCTCGACCGCGGCGCTGTTCTCGCGGCGCTCCGCGAGAAGACCCCATACGAGCAGGTACACGAAGGCGACGGCGAAGACGCCACCTTCCGGGACCGTGCCGACCTCGCGCCCAACAGCACGGACATCAAGCCCGAGCCCGGAGGGACCCAGATAGACGAAGACGACGACACCGGAGCGACGGAGTCGTCGCCCGAAACCGACGAAGAGCCGGCAGAAGAACACGAGTCGACTGCCGACGGAGACGACGTGACGGCGAGCGAGGAGTCGGAGGTTGAGACACCTCCAGCCGACGAGACACCCGAGACGCTCGGTGGCCACGTGAAGGCAGTTATCGATGAGGAAACAGGACGGGTTCGTCTGCTGGACGAGGCGTTCGGCGTCCTCGCGGAAGGCGACACCGACGAGGCGTTCACGCTCGTGCGGGACACCGAAACTGTGCCGTCGGTTATCGTGCTGGATGGAGAACTCAGTCAGCGAGTACTCGACGTGGCCGCTCAGCGAGGCGTCGACCAGATACTCGCCGCGGCGACCGGTGAGTTCGTCAAGCGGCCGGCGGGTGTTCGCGTCCGAACGGCCGACGAGCTACGACAGCCGGCGGAACAGTAACACGCCGTCGATGTCGCCGAATCGGTCGGGAAGTCGCTTGCGCTCCGTGAAGCCGAGCGATTCGTAGAAACCGCGAGCGGGGGCGTCGACGGCGACGACGACACTGACCTCATCGTAATCCGCGTGACGGGTGGTGAGCCACTCGACGAGCGATGTCCCGACGCCACAGCGACGGGCATCCTCTGCGACGGCCAACTCCGCGAGGTAAACGCTGCTTGGCGTCGCGTCGTGAGCGCCGGGGACGGCGAGCGCATAGCCGACGATCCCGCCGTCGTCGGCGACTATCACCTCGCCGGGCCCGTCTACCGCGACGGCCGTCTCCAGCAGCCGGGGCGCGCGGCTGGGGAGCAGTTCTTGGAGGTAGCGGACAGCAGGGGCGTCAGCCGGCACGGCAGGCCGAATCACAGCAATGTGACGAGCGCGCCGCTGGCGACGGCGCCCGACAGCGTCGCGAGGAAGTTGACGCCCTGGTTGCCCAGTCGGTCGCCCTCGATTGTCGCGCCCAGCAGGCTGTCGACGGTCATTCCGACGAACCCACCGAGGAGAACGACGCCCGCCGCGGCCGGCCCGAGGTCGAAAGCGATGGCCGCAAGGCCGGCGATGATACCGGCGCCCAGCAGGCCGAACAGTTCACCCTGCCAGGTCACGGCGCCGTCGGTGCCGGGGGCGACGGGTTCCAGCGTCGTGACGAGTCGAGGGTGGTCGAACAGGCCACCGAACTCCGAAGAGAACGTGTCCGCGAGCGCAGCGGCGACGGCACCGGCATATGCGAACCGGAATGCAGGGGCAGCGGCGGGCACCACCCCTTGACTGGCTGTGAACGCCACCACTGCGCCCAACGCTGCAGCAGAGTTCGCGAGCACGTTGCCAGAGCCGCGAGCTCCCTCGTTGTCCTCGGCGATGCCGCGGGCAGCTTTCTCTTCGTATCGGTACTTGGCGGCGAGTCCTCCCAACCCGAAGAACGTCACCAAGAGTGCAAACCAGCCGTAGCCCCCGAGCACGATAGCGAACAGCGCCAGCAGGACGCCCGTCAGCATCCCGGGGACGCTCGCCGTCCCGAGCGCGTAGGCGACGTAGCCCAACAGAACGGTGACCGCTAGCCCGATCGCCAGCCTGAGCGGCGGTACGGCCACATCAAGGGCGACGAACAGCCAGAGCAGGAGACTCACCGAGACGAGCACGAGCGGGTCGTCTCGCTCGAATAGCATCGCGCGCAGTAGCCCCGCGCCGACAGCCGCCGTCGCCGCGAGGAAGACAAGCAGCGTCGGTGCCGGCGAGGCAGGCACGATGAGGGCACCGCCGGCCTCGACGACAAGCGCGGCGTAGGCGCCGACGAGGCCCCAGAGTAACGCGCCGACGCCGAAGGCAGCGGTAGCGAGAAACTCGTGCGAGAGCCGGCTCCCGACAGCGACGGTGGCGATGCGACCGCCGGTGAGCGCGAAAACAGCCATGGCGACGACAGGCGCGGGGAGCGACGATCCGGCCGCAAGCGCGGACAGGCCGGCTCCTGCAAGTGCGAACCCACCTAGCCCGAACAGCCGCCCCTCCTCGTAGTCGCCGCGGCGCGCGAATAGGTCGAACGCGCGGCCGCGGTCGGCAAGAAACAGCGCGTAGCCCGCGACAGCAAGGAACGGCACCGCCGCCAGCACCGCGGCGGTGCGGGCGGTCGGCCCGCCCTCGACGGCTGGCGCGGCCAGCGAGCAGAGGCCCACGGCTGCGAACGCAACCGCGCGCTGCAGGTCAGACACGACACACGGTTCCCCCGACGACCACTTAACGGTCCCGAACGGGAGAAACGCCGACGCTTTCCGCGCGGACGCCGAAGCGCCGGTAATGAGAGACGACACCCTCGTCGAGTGGCGCGAGTGGGGGCCCGAGGCGTTCCGCGAGGCCGAGCGGACGGGCAAGCCACTCCTGCTGTCGCTGTCGGCGCCGTGGTGTGTCGCCTGCGACGAGATGGACCGGACTACGTACGCCGACCCGCGGTTCGCTGGCCACCTGAAGGATGGGTTCGTCCCCGTCCGTGTCGATGTCGACCGTCAGCCGCGCGTTCGCGAGCGCTACAATATGGGCGGCTTCCCGTCGACGGTGTTCTGCACGCCCGAGGGTCGCATCATCACCGGCGCAGGCTATCTCGGACCAGAGGGATTCCGGTCGGCAATTGACACCGTTCGAGAGACATGGGATGCCAGCGGCACCGAGGCAGGGAGCGTTCCCCGTGCGCTCCGCGACCCAGAGCCACCACGCGGCGCCGTCACGGCAGAAGTGGAAGCCCACTTCGTCGAGCAGGTGGCCGCTGCTTTCGACGAGGAGTTCGGCGGCTGGGGGACCGACGCGAAGTTCCCACTCCCTAGGACCGTTGAGTTCGCCGCCAAGCGCGATCGCGACCGGGCCGAGCGCACGCTGCAGGCCGTTCAGACCCACCTGTATGACACGTACGATGGCGGCTTTTACCGCTACGCTGAGAACCGCAACTGGGGCGGCAAACTCCACCGCGAGAAGTTGACCGACGAGAACGCTGCCCTCGTGCGGGCGTTCGCAACCGGCTACCTCTACACCGGCGAGGAAAGCTACCGGAAGACGGCCGAAGGGACCGTCGAGTACCTCACAACCGACCTCTGGACGGGCGAGGCGTTCGCCGGCTCCCAAGCCGGCGGCGACTACTACACTCGCGAGCCGAGCGATCGAGAAGGGGCAACACCGCCGCGGATTGACGCCACCATCTACGCTGACCGCAATGGGCTCGCGGCGGACGCGCTGTTCCGATTTGGTGCCTACACCGACGATGAGCGGGCGACCCGCTACGCCGAGCGGGCACTCGAGTACGTGCTCGACACTCTCGAGGACGACGGAACAGTGCGCCACTTCGACGACCAGGCCGCCGAGACGGGGCTCCTGCTCGACGGTGCACGGGTCCTGCTCGGGCTGACCGCAGGCGTGCAGGCGACCGGCGCTGACCACTACCGTCGGGCGGCCCGCCGGGTGGCGGACGCCACGCTCGACCTGCAGGCCGACGACGGCGCATTTCTCGACGGCCCCAGCGGGGACGTGGGGCTGCTCGACCGGCCGCTCCGGCCGCTGGACGCCAATGTTGAGTTCGTCCATGGCCTGCTCGACCTGACGGCCATCACCGGCGAGGAGCGCTACGCAGAGGCCGCCGAGGCGGCCCTGGCGGCCTTCGCGGGCGCAGCGACCCGGATGGGCGCGGATGTCGCCGACTACGGCGCCGCCTGCGCCCGCACTGTCTACGACCCACTTGTGGTGAAGACGCCTCCAGCCGGCACGGACCTCCATCGCGCGGCCTGGCGCGTAGCTGACCATGAGAAGGTGGTCGTCCCGACCGACCGCGCTGACGCCGTCGTCATCCGGGGTGACGAGCGGACCGAGCCGGCGACCACCCCGGAAGCGCTGACTGAGCGGGTCGCAGCCGCCCGACCCGGCCGACTCGACAATTAAACGTGCGACGTGTTTATACAATGGTAGTGCGTGGGGTGTAGCCGATGGCCGACCTCCGCGACCTCGGGCTCTCTGAGTACGAGGAGCGCGTCTACCGCGCGCTGCTCGACACTGGCCCGACAACGGCGAAGGAGTTGTCTCGCGACAGCGACGTGCCGATGGGCCGCATCTACGACGTCTTGAACGCCCTCGAGGGCGACGATCTCGTCCGCTCGCAGTCTGCGAGCCGTCCCAAGAAGTACGCCCCCGTCGAGCCATCGACCGCGCTCGACAGACTGCTTGAGGAGAAGCGGCGCGAACTCGACGCAAAGAAACAGCAATACGAGTCTATCGTCGAGGAGTTACAGGGACAGCTGGACACAGCGACACCGCCAGCCGAGCGATTCTGGACGGCCGCGCTCGGCGGCGAGGAGACGGCCGACCTACTATGTGAGCGGCTCGACACCGCCGATGAGTCAGCCGTGATGGTGCTGTCCGCCCAGACCCCACAGCTGTTCGATATCGACCGATACGGGACGGAGATACTGGACGCGCTCGTCGCTGGCATCGACCGAGGAGTGGAGGTTCGCCTGCTGATGCGCCGCGAACTGGTAGCCGAACTCCCGGAGGAGATCGGCGCCCGCTACCGGGCGTCGCTAGCAGACCACGAGCGGTTCTCCGTGCGGACAGCCCGGGAATTATCGGGGACGTTCACACTCATCGACGAGACAGAGACAGTCGTGGAGGTACCGCATCCGCTGGACCGAGCTGAGACGTTCGGCGTCATCGACCTCACGGACCGCGAGTTCGCCGCATCAGTCCGCGAGGCGTTCGAGCCGCGCTGGCGGGCAGCCGAGCCGCTGTCGCTTTAGTTGTGCATCTCCTCGCGGAGTTGGCCGAACTCCGCAACCCGCTCGGCGTGGGCGTTGTGCTGGTGAATGGACTCATCATTCGACTGCTCCATCCGGAGCACGGCATCATCCTCGACATCGAGCTGCTCGACAGCCAACTCCGCCATCGCGCGCACACAGTCCTCGACAAACTTTGCGTCCGCATGGGCCTCGTATGTCATGTAATCCTCGTCGGGCCGCTTGGCGTAGTTGTAGATGCGCGCCGACATTGAGTCACGGGCAATGTCGATGAGATCGTGGAGTTCGACCGCGGGAGTACCGCTCGTCTCGACGGTGAGTGTGGCGTGGCCCCGCTGGCTGTGGCCCGGCTGGGGTACCTCGTCGAGGAACGCTTCGGCGGTCTCCTCGTCGACTCCGAGGTCAGCGAGCGTCTCGCGGGCTCGTGCCTCGCTCATCCCCTGCGAACAGGGACAGACGGTCATCCCGACGACGTGACAGCCAATCTCCTCGCGGGTACCGTCCTCGTCTGCGGCCGCGCTGGCGATAATGTCGGCAGTCGCCTGTGTCGAGCGGCCCGAGGCCGGTGTGTCTTCGCGGATGACGTACTCGGCCTCCATCCGGACCTCCGCCCGGGATGTATAGTCGTGTTTGTCCATCAGCCGCTCTGCGACGTCGCCACAGATGTCTTCCACCCGCTCGCCCGGTTCCGCGACGGCCTCCTCGAGTATCTCGTCGACGACCTCCATGTTGCGGGACATGTCGATACCCTTCCGCCACTTCGGCAGGTCGACGTAGACCTCGAACTCCGCCATCAAGACGATGGGCCGGTCGGCCGCACGGTCGAGCTTGACGAGCTTCTCCACCCCGGTCACGCCAACCCGGTTGAGGCCGACGCTCACGTCCGGACGGTCCGCCTGTACGTCCGGCAGTTGCTTACTCATCACCGGATTCAGGAGTGGGTAGCGTTTAGGGGTTTCCGTCGACTGCTCACTTGAGCTTCTCCAGCGCGGCGAAGAAGTCGAGTTCCGGGCCGGTAACCCGAACCGGGTCGGCACTGGCGCAGACGGTCACCGCTGCGGGTGGGTCGACAGTCGCGCGTGTCCGCCCATCTGCGACGGCGTAGGCCGTCTCCGCACCCGAGACAGCGACCCGCACCGCGGCATCGGGGGCAACGACGAGCGGCGGCATCGACCCATCGGCGCACATCTCGGTGACGATCAGCCCCGCGGCGTCTGGGTGAACCAGCGGTCCGCCCTCCGAGAGGTTGTACGCTGATGAGCCGGTGGGCGTCGCCACGATAACGCCGTCGGCATGAGTCCGCGAGTATGTCTCGCCATCGACCCGCACCTCGACATCGACACCGTTGCCGTGGCCCCGCTGGGGACCAAGCACGGCCACTTCGTTGAGCGCCGCCGGTAGCTCTACCCCTGCCCCGCTCGTCTCGACGCGCGTCAGTTCCCGATAGCTGGCCTCGCCGGCGCGGATAGCCTCGACTGTCTCAGTCACCGTCTCGACGGCTGCCTCTGGGGCTACAACATTGAGGAAGCCGACCTCGCCAAGGTTTACCCCCAGCAGCGGCGCGGAGCCAACCCGCCGAGCCGTGTAGAGGAACGTGCCGTCACCACCGATGGAGACGACCAGCCCGTAGTCGGCCATCGCCGAGGGCGCGACGCCCGCGCGGCCAAGGCTACTTGCCGTCTCCGGGTCCAGTGACACGGGGACATCAAGCGCCGCCGCGATGTCGGCTGCAAGGCCGACTGCCCGCTCGTCTCCCTGCTGTGCGACGACGCCGACGTGCATCATCGGAGGTTCGACGGGCCCTCGAATAAGCCTCACGACGCGCTGTGACGACCGACCACACTTATCAGCCTGCGATTGCAAGTTCGTCCATGCATCGTCCGGAGGTGACCCCGGCGTGAGCGACGACGGGGACGCCGACGAGGAAGACTGGTTTGAGGCCGCCCTCAGAGGGGACGACGAGGCCGAAACCGAAACCGAGGCAGAGGCAGAGTCCTCGCCAGAGCCGGACCTGGAGCCGAACACCGACGACGAGGTGACGGCCCAAGAGACCGGAAACCCCTTCGAAGAGGCAGGCGGCTCGTCCGACACCGATCCATTCGGCGGTGGAACCAGCGGCAGCGATCCATTTGCGGACGCCGGCAGCGGCGGCGCCGATGCCGACCCCTTCGGTGGCGACTCAGCCGGCGAGGATCCCTTTGGCGGCGACTCGGCTGGCGATGACCTGTTCGACGACGACTTCGGCGCTGCCTTCGAGGGGGGCGGCGGCGAGGAGTTTGATGAGGAATTCGAGTCGGACATCCCACGCATCGACACCGGCGTCGAAGGTCTCGACGAGATGATTCAGGGCGGCGTCCCCGCACGGGCGCTGATGGTCGTCATCGGCTCTGCAGGGACGGGGAAGACCACCTTTGGCCTGCAGTTCCTCCGACACGGTCTCAACCACGACGAGAAAGCCGTCTATATTACCCTTGAGGAAACCCGCGAGGCCATCCTTGACGCTGCCAGCGAGAAGGGATGGGACTTCGAGGCGCACGTCGACGAGGATCGACTCGCCATCGTTGACCTCGACCCCGTCGAGATGGCCAACTCGCTGTCGTCGATTCGGAGTGATCTCCCGCGGCTCATCGACGACTTCGGTGCCGAGCGACTTGTGCTCGACTCCGTCTCACTGCTCGAGATGATGTACGACGACCAGGCCGAGCGCCGGACGGAGGTGTTCGACTTCACGAAGGCACTCAAGCAGGCCGGCGTCTCGACAATGCTCACCTCCGAGGCCAGCGAAGGAAATCCGTACGCCTCCAGACATGGCATCATCGAGTATCTTACCGACGCCGTCTTCGTCCTTCAGTACGTCCGCTCGGAGTTCCAAGAGACGAGACTGGCTGTTGAGATACAAAAGATACGTAACGCCAACCACTCCCGCGAGACCAAACCCTACGAGATCACCGAGAAGGGGATCTCTGTCTACCAGCAGGCGAACATTTTCTGACAGCCCTGCCGGGACACCTTCCCAGCCGTCCACTCGACAGCCAGAAAGAGAGGCGGCAACCGTTACCGACTGTTGGCTGCTCTTGGGTGTGACTTCCTAACGAGCAGCCATGCCGGTCGCCGAGAGAGACGCCGAGCGGCTCGTTACCGACACAAGCTACGTCGCCCACGTCGCGACCACGACTGACGGCAATCCGCGGGTCGCGCCCGTCTGGTACGCCTACCGCCCCGAGGCCGGCGTCGTCGAATTCCTCGGCAGTGGCCGGAAGGTGGCAGACCTCCGCGAGAACCCGAAGGTGGCCCTGTCTGTCCGGAATCCCGAGGAGGATTGGCACGTCTCTATCCGCGGGACAGCGACGGTAATCGAGGATGTCACAGAGATTAACGCGGCGGCCGAGCGCATCCTGCCGAAATACCTTGAGGGCGACACCCCCGAGGCATGGGGGGTCGCCGGCGAGAAACATACCTTCGACCCAGAGGACGTGCTCGTGCGCGTCGATGTTGGGACAGCTGTCGCCCGCGACGCGTCGCTTTAGTCGTCGACGCCGGCCAGCCCGTCGGCGGTAATACGGAAGCGTGCAGCATCCCCAGCCGGCTTCGAGCGGTGTTTCTCGAGGGTGGCTCGGCGGTTACCGCCGCGGAACCGCTCAAGTCGCACCACAACGCCCGACCAGTGGGTGAGCGTATGGCCCCCGAGCGGCCGAACGCGGTCGCTCTCGCTGTCTGGGTCGGAAAACACCTGGTTCGTAATGACGACCGCGAGGTCGTGCTGCCGGGCAAGCCCGAGCAGGTGGGTGACCTGCCGGGCGACGGCCCGGAGTGTCTCACCGTTGTCGGCGCCATCCCGCTCCAGCCGGTAGAAACCCGTCGCGGAGTCGAGCACGACGAGCTCTGCCCGGTCAGCGAACTGTTCGGCATCCCGAACCGCCTCCTCTTGCTCGGTAAAGTCGACGGCGTCAGAGATGACCACCCGCCCGGCGACATCCTCGACAGTCTGATTGGCGCTGACCCGCGAAGAGACGAGCTGCTCGAACCGGTCGACGGAGACCCCCTCTGTGTCGACATAGAGGGCGGTGTCACCGGCTGCGGCCGTCTCGACGGCAGCAGCCAACGCGAGATTCGTTTTGCCAGCCGCCGGCGGGCCGTACAACTGGGTGACGGTCCCCCGCTCGAAGCCACCGCCGAGTAGCTCGTCGACCGTCTCACAGCCCGTCGGAATCGGCTCGGTCACGGCCAGCGATTCGCCGGCGTCGGTGAAAAGCTCCCGTTTCCCGCGTCGCTTTTGTCTCTCGGCCCAAACCACCGGGTGTGCTGGTCGTCGCGACGGCTGACTTCGAGCTCTACCACGGGCTCGTTGACGAACTGCGCAACCGCGGGGTGACGTTCACCACGATCGAGCCCGATGGGCCGCTGCCGGACTGTGACGTGCTCGTCGTCGGGCCCGACGACCCTGTACGTGAGGCTGAACTCCCCGATGGGACCGCCGTCGTCCGGGCGACGCCTGGCGAGCCGCGCCGTGGCGTTGAGGAGGCACTCGCGCTCCTGCGAGGCGGCTCGGGGCGTACCGTCGTCGGCGTCGACCCTGGTGATCGCCCTGGCGTTGCGGTGCTGGCCGGCGATACGGTCGTCGCGGCGTTCCACGTCCCACTTGCGGAGACGGCCGCGACCGTTCGCGCAGAAATCGAAGATGCGCCGGACCCGCTTGTCCGTATCGGCGACGGCGCGCGCCTCCAAGGGGCGAAGCTCGTTGACCGGCTCTCGGATGTCCCAGTAGAACTCGTCGACGAGACGGGGACCACCCCGTATCTCGGGACCGGTGCCCGTGGGATGGGTGACGTCCTTGCGGCGGTCAATATCGCCCGCCTCGAAGGGGAACGGGTCGACTCACGAGATATCGAGCCAACGAAGGGTGAGCTCCAAGCAATCAAAAACCGCTCGCGCGAGCAAAGCGAAGATGACCGCACCATCAGCGAACTACTGGCTCGCCGGGTCGCGGCCGGTGAACTCACAGTCGAGGAGGCGCTCGCGGAACACCGCGAGGAGACGGGCGACTAATTCTCGCGAACCTGCCGCTCGGCCCGGCGCATGACCTCGCGGGTCGCCAGCCCCGTTGCCTCAGCGACGGCCGCACAGTCATCGAATTCCGCGCTCACATCGTAGACAGTTCCGGCATCGTCGCGCGCCACCTTTACCAGTACTTCGTGACGCTCGCCGTCAACGGCAAGCTCGACCGTCTCGAACGCACGCTCGGCAATCCACCGGTGGCCCGCGCCCGTCTCGCGGACGCCGAGCGTCCCGGTCTCTTCGGCGAGCCGGCGTGCCACCTGCGCGGCGTCCTCGGGCTTGACAACCACCTTGACGAGGTGGCCCGGCCGCGACTTCTTCATCGTCGCCGGGAGGATGGTCACGTCACGGGCACCCACGGCCGCGAGCGATCGCTGGAGGTCACCCAGCAGTTCCGGTGAGGCGTCGTCAAGGTTCGTCTCCAGCACGCGTATCTCGTCGTGGACCAGCCCGCCGGATCCGTCGCCGACCACCGCACGGACGACATTGGGCCGGTCAGCCAGCGTGAGCGTTCCGGCGCCGTAGCCGGATTCCGATACCCGCATCGGCGGCAGCGACTCTACTCCCGCAGCGACCTCTGCGAGAATCGCCGCGCCCGTCGGCGTGAGCAGCTCCCGCTCAACTGGTCCGCCCCGCAGTTCCCAATCGGCGCCGTCAGCAATCTCGACGACGGCCGGCGCCGGCACGGGGTATACACCGTGGGTCATCTCCACCTCGCCGCCACCGGCGAAGACGGGCGTCGTCACCACCCGCTCAACGTCGAGGTTCGCGAGCAGCAATGCGACGCCGACAATGTCCGCGATGGCGTCGTCGGTCCCCACCTCGTGGAATGCCGTCTCCGAGAGCGCCGTGTCGTGAATCGTCGCCTCTGCTTCGCCAAGTCGACGGAACGCGCCAAGCGCCCGCTCGCGAGCCTCGTCGGGGAGCGACATCTCCTCCACGATGTCGACCACCTCTGGGTATGTGCGCGTGACGCCCGCGCCCTCGGCGTGGTCGTGGTCGTGCGAGTGTGAGTCTGAGTGGTTGTGAGCGTGCTCTTCGTCGTGGTCAGGCGAGTGTGAGTGTTTAGACTCTTCATCGGGCGGGTGCTCGTGAGAGTGCGAGTGGTCGCTGGCGTCGTTGCTCACCAGCACGTCGACACTCGTCGCAGTGACACCAGCGCGATCAACCCGCTCGACGCGGTACTCGACGGGGAGCGTCTCCTCGACGGGTGCGAGGGCGCTCTGGTCGGCGCCGGCCGCGAGCAGCGCGCCCAGCAGCATGTCGCCGGCAGCGCCGGTCCGGCCGTCGAACGCGAGCGTTCGCATACTGAATGGCGGACGGCAGCAGCGAAAAAGCGTTCGGACGCGCCAAAGGCTTTAGCCGGCCTCGGGCAACCCGTCGGTATGGACCTCGGTGGCGTGCGTGTGCTTGATCTCACGCGACTGCTCCCTGGACCGTACGCGACCCAACTGCTCGCGGACGCGGGCGCAGACGTCGTGAAAGTGGAGTCGCCGGATCGGGGCGACTACGCCCGCGAGATGCCACCGACGACTGACGAGGGCGTCGGCCGCGTGTTCGATGCGGTCAACCGCGGCAAGCGGAGCGTCGCGCTGGACCTGACTACCGACACAGGACTGGCGGCCTTCGACGCGCTCGCCGCTGAAGCGGATGCCGTCATTGAGGGGTTCGCGCCCGGGACGGCCGAGCAGCTGGGCGTCGGTCATAAGCGTCTACGGGAGGTGAACCCCGAACTGGTCTACTGCTCGCTGTCAGGCTACGGCGGCACTGGGCCGCGCCGCGACCGACCGGGGCATGACCTCAACTACGTCGCGGCGACGGGGCTACTCGATATGAACCGGCAGGACGACAGCGAGCAGCCACGAGTGCCAGGCGCGCCCGTTGCAGACATGGCCGGCGGACTAGCGGCCGCCGTCGCGGTCCTCGCCGGCCTACTCTCTCGCGAAGTTGGCGACGGCGGCGGGACGTACATCGATGCCTCGCTCGCGGAGGCGGCGCTGTCTGTGACGATGCCAACGGCTGCGCTCGCGTTCGACAACAACCCGCGGCCGGGCGAGACACCGCTGTCGGGCGCGTACCCGTGGTACGACATCTACGAGGCGAGTGACGGCTGGGTGACGCTGGCGGCACTGGAGGAGCCGTACTGGGTCGCGTTCTGCGAGGCAGCTGGCCGACCGGAACTCGCAGACGCCCATGGCACAACCGATACTGCCGAGCGTGCAGCGCTCCGAGAGACGCTCGCAGACCTGTTCGCCGAGCGCTCAGCGACCGAGTGGGAACGGCTGTGCGGTGACACCGGGATGCTTGCGCGGGTCCAGACGCCCCGCGAGGCGGTAAGCGACGAGACGTTCCGTGAGCGGGGCGTCGTCCACGACGGCCGCGTCGGCTTCCCGGCCCAGGTCAACGGCTCAGTGCCAAGCGGCGGCGAAGCCGTCCCCGCCCGTGGCGAGCACACCGAGGAACTCCTTCAAGAGGTCAACTTCGACCCGGACCGGCTTTAGAACCGCTCGCGGAGGTACGGTGTGGTTTCGGGGAATAGTCTATCGAGCATCCGGACAGTTTCGGAGTCGGCCGCGAGTGCGTCCGTCTGCGCGAGCGTTGGGGCCGCCCGGACGCCGACTGCCAGCTGTGCGAGCGCACCGACGCCCAGTTGTGCGTCCGCGCCTGCTGGGTCGTCTCCCCGTCGCTCGACCGTCGCCGCCCCGTTGGCGACCGACAGTTCGTATCGGCCAGTGACGGAATCGAGTAGCGGGTCGTCGACGCCGAGCACAAGGGTCGCCTCGGCGTCGATCGGGAACGTGAGTGGCTCGAGAGCACCCGCGACATCAACGACGCGGGCCAATGGTCCGACCGAGAGTTCAGAGGTTAGTTCGTCGGGATTCTCGACGAGTGCGTGCAGCGGGCTGTCGACGGCGGTGTCGAACGTCGCCTCCGTCACCTGCGAATCGTGGTTGGCGAGGAAGCCCAGAACATGACGGAACGCGTCAAGATCACGCGCGGCGTGGTCTGCCACGCGCAGCCGTTGGCCATCGTCGGCTGTCTCCACGGTATAGCACACGTACGCGCCGGAATCACCATCGTCGTCTGTCCACAGAGAGACGTATGGGTCGGTCTCCCAGCCGCGGAGGGTACGCTCACGCCACCACGCCTCGGTGCGGTCGAGTGCGAGTGGTCGGCCTTCGGTTGCGGCCTCGTAGACGGCGTCAAGCCGGCGCCACGCGTCGGCGTTGACACGCTCCCAGTCCCCATCGAAGGCGGCTGCGGAACGGAGCGTCGATGGCGCCGCGGTCCACGAAAGACGGCGGCTACAGGTCGCCCAGCCGAACGCCGCGTAGAAGGTGTGTTTGAACGCCCACAACGCCGCCATCGGGGTGTCAGTCGCCCGGTAGTTGCGGCAAAGTTCTCGTAACATCGTCTCGACGTGGCCTCGCCGCCGATGCTCGGGCGGCGTCGCGACAGCCGAGACACCACCGATAGGGAGCGTCGTCCCGCGAAGATGCGCCTGGAGGTCGTAAGATGCACAGACACTGACCGGCTCGGGGTCGTTGCCGTAGAGCCCATACGCCTGTGCGGGCGGGTCGGGGCGGTCCTCGTCGAGGGTGACCTCGGGGCCATCCTCGGGGGAGAAGGCGTACTCGACGTAGCGGGCGAACAGCTCTTCGCCCGCCTCATCGTCGGGGATTGGGCGGAGGTCCATACGGTCGGCGTCGGCGGCGGGGGGTAAATCCGCACCGGCTGCGTGTGAGCCGGTGGCAAACGGCGGATTCACGTGGGGCGACCGCATAGCGCGGGTATGGAAACGACCGAGCTCCCGGGGTGGGCGAAGGCGCTGGCAGTCATCGCGACGGGGGTCGTGCTTGCGGGCGTGAGCGACTTCCTGCTGTCGCAGGCCGGCTACACCGGCCTGGGAGCGCTCGTGTGGGCAGCCGGCTATGGTGGGGCCGTCCTCGTCGTGTGGGCCGTCTGGTTCCGTGGCCAGGAGTTCGACCCCGAGTGAAAACGCTCTTTCCGGCCGGCGGCGTGTATCGACCGTGCAGTCAGACGATCCGAGCGTCGTCCGTCGGCTCGTCGTCCACGCCGACGATGTGGTGACGGCGCTGGAGGCGAACGCTCGCCGCGACGCGGGGGCGGTCCTGCGTGTTACCCCGCCGTTCGCCGGGCGGATGCGGGCGCGCCTCCACCTCGCTGGCCGTGAAGCCGACTACGGTGACCCACGGCCGCTCCACGTTGACCCTGCGGCGCTGGTCGCCGATCCGCCGGCGTTCCCGACGCCAGACGACACCGCGGAACGGCTCGCCGACGACGTCTCTGTCGAGGAGCACCACGCTGCCCACGAGCAGGCTGTCGAGGAGTGGCGCGAGCAGGTCCGCGAGCACATCCGTGAGCAGGCGACCATCGAGACGCCAGCCGGCGACCACGAGGTTGAGATTGCACAGTTGGGCTGAGTTCAGGTCAATTCGGCCCGAATCGCGTCGCGTTTCACCAGCAGAAACCCAACGAGAATGACGAGAAAGCCGGCGACGGCAGCGAGATCGACCACCTCTCCGAGCAGGAGAAAGCCGACAACGGCTGCGACCGGTGGCGCGGCATATGAGACGAGGTTTATCTCGACAGGGCCGAGCCGCGCCAACAGGTCGAAGTAGACGAGAAACCCGAGCGCGGAGGCGACGACGGCGAGGTACGCGAGCGCCGCGAGCGAGCGAGGTGTCAGCTCGACGGCGCTGACGGGCTCGCCGACAGCGATGCTCGCAGCGTGCATCACAAGCGCACCAACCAGCATCGCCCACGCCTCCAGCGTCTCTATCGGCATGTCGGCGTCGATGCGGCGGTTGAGCACCGAGCCGCCGGCGAACGATAGCGTCGCGAGGAAAACGAGCACGATCCCCGGTGCGACGGAGATTCCGGACGGGGACGGCTCCGCTAGCAGGACGACGCCCGCGAACCCCAAGAGGAGTCCGAAGACACCGAGCGGCGCCAGCCGTTCGCTCGGCAGCCATAGGCGCGAGAACCCCGCCGTCAGCACAGGCGACAACGAGACAACGACCGCGGCGGCGGCACTCGACACCGCGGGGTCCGTCTCACCGACGAACAGGAAGGCGTGATAGGCCGCGATCATGAACACGGCCGCAACGAGCGTGCTCGCCCACTCTGTCCGCCCCGACGGCACGGGGTGGTTGGTTGCGTACGCCGCGTAGGCGAGCATCAGCACACCGGCAATATCGTAGCGGAGTGCGGCGAACAGAATCGGTGTCTCGAAGAAGCCCGCCGGAGCAGCAGGTGTCCCAAGCCCTGCCTTGATGGCGACGAACGCTGACCCCCACGCCAGCGAGAGGGCAAGAAACAGCAGGAGATTCCGGTGTCGCACGCCGGGAGTCGGACGCTTCCCCGGGTGAACCTTTCGGAACCGGCCGCGACGGACGAGACCACCACAGAGTTGAAGCCGCGAGGGAGCAAATGGGTTGTATGGCCGCATACGGCCGGCCGGCGCTGAGAGAGTTGTTCGACGACAGCCCAACGCCGCACATCGCGCATCCGCCGCGCACTCACCATCGCGACTTCTACGTGGCAACCGATGGCTCCTTCCACGACCGAGGAGGTGGTGGGCTGGGCGTTGTCATCGAGACGCGCGACGGCGAGACGGTCAGTCGGCTGTCAGTCCCCGACTCGCCGCCTGACAACAACGTGGCGGAGTATCGCGCGCTCCACCTCGGGCTGGACGTGCTCGCAGCGCGGGTGCCCGATTCTGCCCGTGTCGGGGTCATCGTTGACCATGACGACCTCGCGGCAAACGTCAACCGGGCCGCACTCGCGCTATCGGCCCCAGAGGCACGACCCCCGCACCCGTTCCAGGTCCCCGCCGCGTCGGGCCACCACTGGCGCGGCATCCGCGCGCGTATCGGCGGCTTTGACGAACTCCGGGCCGCCCGGCTGGACTCACGCGAGAACCCCGCCCACCCGCTCGCCAACGACCCGGCGAGCTACGCTCATCTGAACGGCGAACCGGATCGGTGTGTGCGCCCGCCCGGCGCCGAGCGCGGCGACGAGCAGATTCCACCGCCAAGCCGGGCCAACCGACCCGGTGACTGAGCTCATTTGTGTATCCCGCTGACATGCTATGCACGCCTGATTAGAGTCAAAGGGGCGCGCGTGCGCCACCGATAGCCTGCAGGTGCGTCTCGAGCACGCAGATATTTGCTCAATGTGTACAAGGATGAAGCGCCCGCAGACCGAGATGAAACGGAAGCGTCAGACTCCGCGGCCCTGGAGCTTCTCTTCCTCTGGCATTGTTTCGTTGGCGGTGCCTTCCATCCCTTTGCCGGGTTCTTTGGCGATTTCCTTGAGCCGCTCGGGATCGTCGTAGTTGTTGACGGCAGCGACGATGGATTCACCCATCGCCTGTGGGTTCTCTGCGCCGAAGATGCCGCTACCGACGAAGATGCCGTCGCAGCCGAGTTGCATCATCAGCGCAGCGTCGGCAGGTGTCGCGATACCACCCGCAGCGAAGTTGACGACCGGGAGGCGGCCCATATCGGCCGTCTCGTGGACCAGTTCGCGGGGCGCCTCGTGCTCGCGGGCCCACTCATCGCGTTCCTCGTAGGTCATCCCTTTCAGCTTTCGAATCGCCCGCTGGATGTTGCGCTGGTGGGTTACCGCCTGGTTCACGTCACCGGTGCCCGCCTCCCCCTTCGTCCGAATCATCGCCGCGCCCTCGTCGATACGCCGGAGCGCCTCCCCGAGGTTGCGCGCACCACAGACGAACGGCGCGGTGAACTCCCGCTTGTCAATGTGGTACCGCTCGTCGGCCTGTGTCAGCACTTCCGACTCGTCGATCATGTCCGCGCCCGTTGCCTCAAGAATCTGCGCCTCGGCTGTGTGGCCGATGCGGGCCTTTCCCATAACGGGCACCGACACCTCGTCGATGATTTCCTCAAGCATCCCCGGGTCGGCCATCCGGGCGACACCCCCACGCTTGCGGATGTCGGCGGGGACCGCCTCCAGCGACATCACCGCAACGGCGCCGGCGTCCTCCGCAATGCGGGCCTGCTCGCGCGTGACGACGTCCATGATGACGCCGCCCTTCTGCATCTTGGCGAAGCCCCGCTTCACGAGGTCGGTCCCGCGTCGGAGCTGTTCAAGATTCGTCTCTGACATACTCTCCGGTTGGGCTGGGACACACTTAACGCGTGTCCTTCCGGGGGGTCCGGGGCGCTTTTGAACCCCCAACACCTCCCGACGAGCATGCTTGAGTGGCTCGGCCGCCGGCTGAACGCACTCGCGCGACATATTCCCGGTGGTGACGCGTCACTCCCCGCCGCCGAGCCACTTCCCGCGTACCTTGCTCCGTTGCCTGACTGGCTCGAAGAGTTCGCTCTCCGACTGGTGTGGCCTATCGTGGCGGTTAACCTCGCCGGGACGGCATTCGGCGTCTGGTACTACCGGTTCCAACTCGCGAATACGCCGGTCGTCGCTTGGCCGCTCGTCCCCGACTCACCGCTGGCCACTCTCTTTATTGCTGCATCGCTCGCAGCCTGGCGGCTCAACTACGAGACTCCATGGCTCCACGCGCTGGCGTTCTTCGGTTGTATTAAACTCGGCGCGTGGACGCCGTTCGTCCAGGTGGTCGTGAACGGCCAAGGAACGACGCCGACGTGGCTCTACCAGTTTCTTATCTGGAGTCACGCCGCGATGGTGGTACAGGCGTTCGTCGTTCAGCGGTACGCTGACTTCCCCGTGTGGGCGGTAGCTGTCGCTGTCGTGTGGTATGGACTCAACGACCTTGTTGACTATTTCGTCGCAGTCGCGGGCGGGCCACATCACACCCTGCTGCGCGCGGAGTTCGTCGACGGCACGGCCAATCACGCACTCGCGGCCCATGACCTCGCAGCGGGAGCGGCGGTGTCGCTCACGCTGGTGTGCACGTTCCTCGCGCTGTCGACGCGCGTCTGGAAACTTCGGACGACTACCGGACGATGACGACGGCGTTGTCCGTCTCGACGAAGTCGCCTTCTCCCGCGTAGGTGCGCGTCTCCTCAAGCTCGAACTCCTCAGGCTCGAGTACCTCGTTAGCGACGTGCAGCCGGCCGTCGGAGACGGCGAACTCGCCGGCGGCGATAGCCGCCTCGATGTCGCCGACAGCCTCGCCATACTTGGGGCCGACCGTCGCGTAGTCGAGGTCCACGCCGGTCACCTCCGTCGACAGCACAGGCGCTTCCTCGAGTCGCTCAAGCCGCTCGACATGCATCGCCCCCGCGATGGCGTCCTCGAAGCCGTCGATGTCGCCGTAGACGGCCACCTCCTCGAGTGGCTCGTTGAGCGCGAGTCCATTGTCCGTCTTATAGCCGCGCAGTGCCCCGACCACCTCAAGCGCCGTCTCGCCAGCCGCGCGGTCGGCTTCGTAGCCGGCGGGCGTGGGCCAGTCAGTCCGGTGAATCGAGTCATCGCTGTAGAGCCGGCGGTGAATCTCCTCGGTGATGTGTGGGAGGAACGGCGCGAACAGCCGCAGGAACCGCTTGTGGGCCACCCGAAGCGCGTACGGCGTTGAGGTCGCGTCGGACTGCTTCGCGATTTCGAGGTAATCGTCACAGAACGTGTGCCAAAAGAACGCCCGCAGTTCGTCGCGTGCCTTGGCGAACTCGTAGGCCTCGAAGTGATCGGTCACCTGTTGGGTGAGATCGTCCAACCGGGCCAACAGCCACTCGTCGATCGCCGCGAACTCGTCGGGCTCTGTGGGGGAGGCGGGAGCCAGCGAGTCGACCAGCTTGGAGGCGTTCCAGAGCTTCTGGAGTAACTTCTCGCCCTGCTTCATCGCGTTATGCTTGAACGGGAAGTCGTCGCCGACCGACGAGGAGGCTGCCCAGTAACGGAGCGCGTCGATGGGGTACTCGTCCATCACCGCCGACGGCTCCACGACGTTCCCCTTCGACTTCGACATCTTCTCGCGGTTCTCGTCGAGGACGTGGCCGTTGATTAGCACCGAATCGAACGGCACCTCCCCTGTGTGCTCGTAGCACTTGACAACAGTGTGGAACAGCCAGAAGGAGATGATATCGTGGCCCTGTGGCCGGAGGTCGAACTGGTAGAGTTCAGGGCGGTCGAAGGTGTACTCGCCGGTCGACTCGTCCCAGTCCCAGCCGGCGTTGATAAGCGGCGTAATGCTGGAGGTGGCCCACGTGTCGAAGACGTCCTCCTCCGGTTCGAACTCATCGTGGCCACAGGTGGGACAGGTCGCAATGGGTGGGTCGTCCGAGAGCGGGTCGACTGGCAGGTCCGCCTTCTCCGCCAACACCGTCTCTCCGCAGTCGCCGCAATACCACACCGGGAACGGGATACCCGAGTCACGCTGCCGGGAGATACACCAGTCCCACTCGAGTCCCTCGACCCAGTGCTCGTAGCGGGTGAACATCTTCTCTGGGTACCAGTCCATCTCCCGCCCGGCCGCGAGGTACTCGTCGGTCTTGTCGAGCAGTTCGACGTACCACTGCTCGGTGACGCGAAACTCGATGTCCGTCTCGCAGCGCTCGTGGACCTGTACATCGTGGCTGAGCGGCTCGCGAGCCTCGACGTGACCCGCCTCCGCAAGATCCGCGACGATGGCCTCGCGGGCCTCGTGAGTCGACAGGCCGGCGTAGTCGCCGGCTTCGTCGGTCAGTGTCCCCGACTCGTCGATGGCGACCCGGAGCGGCAGGTCGTGGGCCTGGTACCACTCGATGTCAGTCTGATCGCCGAACGTACAGCACATGACGACGCCGGTCCCCTTCTCCATGTCGACCCGTTCGTCCTCGTAGACAGGCACCTCGTGGCCGAACAGAGGGACGCGGGCGGTCGACCCCGGAAGGTCGTCCGTTCGTTCGTCATCGGGGTGGACGAACATTGCAACACACGCCGGCAGCAGTTCCGGACGCGTGGTGGAGATAGTGACCGACTCGCGTGGCCCCTCGGCGAGGTCGAAGCGGATGTCAACGAACTCTGTATCTCGCTCGGCATCTTCGGTCTCGACCTGCGAGATGGCCGTCTTGCAGTCAGGACACCAGATGGCCGGCGCCCGCTCGCGGTACTCCCGGCCCTGCTCGTAGAGGTCGATAAACGACAGCTGGGAGAGCCGCTGGACTCGCGGCTCGATGGTCTTGTACGTGTTCGACCAGTCGACGGAGACGCCGAGCGAGCGCATCTCCTCCGTGAAGTCGGCTTCGTACTCGCGGCACACCTCGCGACACAGCTCTTGGAATTCCCGGCGTTCGTAGTCACCGTGGCGAATCCCCAGCTCGCGTTCGGTGAGTCGCTCGCTGGCGATACCGTTGTCGTCGTAGCCAAACGGAAAGAACGCCTCGCCGTCGGCCATCCGATGGTAACGGGCCGCGAAGTCTTGGAGCGTATGGCCGTACAGGTGGCCCATGTGGAGGCTCCCGCTCACCGTCGGCGGCGGTGTATCGATACTGTAGACAGTATTTGGGTCGGCCTGCTCGCCCCGGTAGGCGTACGTCTCCTCGTCAAGCCAGCGCTGTTGCCACTTTGGCTCGACGGCCTCCGGGTCGTAGCTCCCCTCGATACCCCTGTCGGCTCGGTCGTGGTCGTCCTCTGGCTCCTGTGTGCTCATACTGGTGGCAATCTCGTCGGTCGTTTATACTGTTCGTTGTCGGCGGCGAGGAACGGCGTAGATGATGTGTGGGGCCCCTACTGGGGGCCTACACGATGTACACGACGACGAACCGCGGCCACGGGACGATTGCGACGACCCAGTCCGGCGTGTGAACGCATCACCAGACAGTGGACGAGCAGGCCGTTTAGGCGTTTCGTCGCACCCTCTCGAACGACTCATTACGCCGCCGACCGAGGCCCGCGTATGGCAAAGCAGCCGCACCTGCTCGTCGAGGAGGGTGACGTGACCGACATCGCGCTTGTGCCAGGTGACCCCGGCCGGGTCGATCGCATCGCTGCCCACTGCGAGGCCGTCGAGGAGGTAGCAGCCAACCGCGAGTACAAAGTCGTGAACGCCCGCTACGCGGGGCGCGAACTGACGATCTGCTCGACAGGGATCGGCTGTCCGTCGGCGGCTATCGCCGTCGAGGAGCTCGCGCGGGTCGGTGTCGAGACGTTTCTCCGCGTCGGTACCACCGGCGCGCTCCAGCGAGATGTCGAGATTGGCGACACAGTCGTCGCGACGGGCGCGGCCAAAGAGGAGGGGACCTCCAAGCGGTACGAGTCGGCCGTTTACCCCGCCGTGCCCGACTACGAGGTGCTGTCGACGCTCGTCGACGCCGCCGAGGCCCGCGAGGCGCCCGTCCACGTCGGTCCGATTGTCTCCGACGACGCCTTCTACAACGAGTCGGAGGCATACGTCGACGACTGGAACGAGGCGGGATTGCTTGCCGTCGAGATGGAGGCGGCGACGCTGTTTGCGCTGGCGCGCCGGCGCGGGCTCGCGGCGGGCGCGCTCTGTACCGTCGACGGCAACCTCGTGAAGGGAACCCAGAAGGGGGCCGACTCAGACTCCGAACTGCCCCCGAAGGCCCGAGACAACGTCGAGCGGACCATCGAGATTGCCCTCGAGGCGGTCCAGGACTTGTAGCTGTCAGTCGGCGTGCATCGCGGCGAGCACGTCAACCCGCTCGATGGTTGGTTCGTCCGCGAGCAGGTCGTCCTCGTCGGCTAGCAGCGCCTGTGCAATCTCACCCTCGAGGTGAGCCTGCCGGCCGGTCTGGTCGGGGAATGTGTCGAAAATACCGAACGACGACTCGTCGAACCGGAGCGCGAACCACGTTGTCATCCCAGGCTCCTCCCGGGCCGCCTCCAGTGAGGCCGTCAGGAAGTCTGCGAGCGCCGCTTCCTCGCCAGCGGCCGCTTCGAATCGTGCCAACAGCGCGTACTCGGATTTGGATTCGCTCATCCGCATCCACCAACGGGCGACCAGAGTATCAATCCCGGCCGCCTGTGTGTCTCCCGCGGGACGGCCCGGTTGCGGACGCCGCTGGCGGTGTCGGTCTAAAGAAATGGGCGGAGCTGCGAAGGCAGCTACTGGAACCCGATTTTTCCGGAGTCAGTACGGCGGTCGAGCCCTGAAGAGCCGCTCTTGAACTGCTCCTCGACGCCCTCGTAGTACTCGCGGATGTCGTCGGTGATGGTGGGTCGGACGCTCTCGAGGGCCGACCGGAAGTGGCGCATCTCGGCTACCTCTGCGTCGTCATCCTCGCGGAGTGCCTCGA
Source organism: Halosegnis sp. (assembly GCF_042216475.1). Taxonomy (NCBI): domain Archaea; kingdom Methanobacteriati; phylum Methanobacteriota; class Halobacteria; order Halobacteriales; family Natronomonadaceae; genus Halosegnis; species Halosegnis sp. The sequence goes on along the minus strand of NZ_JBDGTV010000004.1, from coordinate 102,689 downwards.
TGGCCGCCTCGCGGGCGATGGTCTCGAGGTCCGAGCCGACGTAGCCGTCGGTTATCTCGGCAACCTCTCGCAGGCTCACGTCCGGGGACAGCGGCATATCCTCCGTGTGAATGCGGAGAATCTGCTCACGGCCCTCAAGCCCAGGCTCACCGATCATCACGAGCCGGTCGAACCGGCCCGAGCGGATGAGCGCGGGGTCGATCATGTCTGGGCGGTTAGTCGCGCCAATGACCATGACGTCCCCCATCTCCTCGAGACCATCGAGTTCGGTCAGCAGCTGGTTGACGACTCGCTCGCTCACGTTAGAGCCAACCTCGCCGCCTCGGCCAGGCGCCAGCGAGTCGAGCTCGTCGAAGAAGATGACAGTCGGCGACACCTGCCGCGCCTTGCGGAATGTCTGTCGGATGGCCTTCTCCGACTCGCCGACCCACTTCGAAAGCAGTTGTGGCCCTCGCACGGAGATGAAGTTCGCGTTCGTCTCGTTGGCGACGGCTTTCGCCATCAGCGTCTTGCCGGTGCCGGGTGGGCCGTACAGCAGGACACCCGCGGGCGGGTCGATGCCGAACCGCTCGAACTTCTCGGGCGAAGAGAGCGGCCACTCGACGGCTTCCTGGACCTGGCCCTTCGCCTCGGGAAGCCCGCCGACATCGTCCCAGGAGGTTTTCGGCAACTCGACGAGGACCTCCCGCATCGCTGAGGGAGATACCTCATTGAGCGCCCCTTTGAAGTCCTCCCGCTTGATTATCATCCGGTCGATGAGGCTCGGCGGAATGTCCTCCTCATCAAGGTCAATCTCCGGGAGGTAGCGCCGGAGCGCCTTCATCGCGGCCTCCTTGGTCAGGCTCTCGATGTCAGCACCGACAAACCCGTGGGTCTCGTCGGCCATCTTGTTGAGCGAGACATCGTCCGACAGCGGCATCCCCCGGGTGTGGATCTGCATGATCTCCTTGCGGCCGGACTCGTCGGGGACGCCGATCTCGATCTCGCGGTCGAACCGGCCTGGCCGTCGGAGCGCGGGATCAACGCTGTCGACGCGGTTAGTTGCGCCGATGACGATGACCTGTCCTCGCGACTCCAACCCGTCCATCATCGTCAACAGTTGGGCGACGACCCGCCGCTCCACCTCACCGGTGACGTCCTCGCGTTTGGGCGCGATGGAGTCGAGTTCGTCGATGAAAATGATGGACGGCGACTCCTCGGTGGCGTCCTCGAATATCTCACGGAGCTGCTGTTCGGACTCGCCGTAGTATTTCGAGATGATTTCCGGCCCCGCGATGGAGAAGAAACTCGCGGATGTCTCGTTGGCGACGGCCTTCGCCAGCAGCGTCTTGCCGGTGCCGGGTGGGCCGTGCAGAAGGACACCCTGCGGCGGCTCGATGCCTAGCTTCTTGAATATCTGCGGGTGTTTCATCGGGAGTTCGACCATCTCCCGGACCCGCTGTATCTCGTCGCTTAGGCCGCCGATATCCTCGTAAGTGATGCCGCCACCAGTCTTCTCGAAGCCGGAGATAGGCTCCTCGCGCAGCTCCACCTCTGTGTCCTCGGTGATGAGCGCGACGCCATCCGGCTCTGTCTCAACGGCAATGAGCGGGATGGCCTGGCCTGGCGACCGCATGAACGGGTGGTTCGTCGAGGACATCACGGGGACGATGTCGCGTTCGACGACCGGTCGCTTCAGTATTTGCCGCTTCACCATTCCCGCAGCATCCGAGCCAAACTGAACGGACGCCTCCTCCGGCGGCGCGAGCACCAGCCGGTCGGCCTTCGTTGCCTCGGCCTTGCGGATAGTCACCCGCTCGCCGATACCGATATCGGCGTTCTGTCTGGTGAAACCGTCGATGCGAACCGTGTCCGTGTTCCAGTCCTGCCGGTCAGCGCGCCACACCTTCGCCGCGGTGGTGTCAGCGCCCTCAATTTCGATGATGTCGCCCGGAGAGAGCTTCAGATGCAGCAGCGTGTCCGGGTCGAGACGCGCGATACCGCGTCCCGAGTCGTTCGGGTACGCCTTCGCCACCTCCAGTTGAACCTCGTTCATGAGCGTGGTATCCAATCACATTCTGGCCGCGCCGGAGATATGTCTTATGCTCGGACGGGTTGTGCTACCGGCAACGCGCCGCCGCGACCGGCGGGGGTTTTAGGCGGGGGCTGTCACCCGCAGGTATGCCAGGACTCTTCGACGAACTCACCCTGCGCGAGGAGACGCTCCGCAACCGGGTGGCCGTCTCCCCAATGTGTCAGTACTCCTGTGAAGCGCGCGACGGACTAGCGACCGATTGGCACCACGTCCACCTCGGCTCGCGAGCCGTCGGCGGCGCCGGCATCGTCATCTCCGAGGCCGCCGCGGTCGAGCCGCGGGGGCGCATCTCTCCCCAAGACCTCGGTATTTGGTCCCGCGAGCACGCAGACGCCCTCACGGACACGGTCGCCTTCATGAAAGACCACGGCGCGACGACGGCCGTCCAACTTGCGCACGCCGGCCGGAAGGCCTCAACCCGGCGCCCAAGCGACGGTGGCGACCCCATCCACGGCGACGGGGGCTGGACGCCCGTCGGCCCAACGGAGACGCCGTACCCCCACGAGGAGCCGCTGGACGTCGAGCGACTCGACAAGGTGGGCATCGCGGACGTGAAGCGGTCGTTCCGGGAGGCCGCTGAACACGCGCTGGCGGCCGGTTTCGACGTTGCCGAGGTCCACGGCGCACACGGCTACTTGCTCCATGAGTTCTACTCGCCGGTCGCCAACGACCGAACCGACGAGTACGGCGGCGACTTCGAGGGCCGGACCCGGCTCATCCGAGAGGTGACCCACGAGGTGCGAGACGTGTGGCCCGACGACAAGCCTGTCTTCGTCCGTGTGTCTGCAACCGACTGGATGGGCGAGGACGCCTGGACCGTCGCGGACACCGCGCGGCTCGCACCGCTGCTCGCTGAGGCGGGCGCAGACCTCATCGACGTCTCCGCGGGCGGAATCCACCGCGACCAGGAGGTGCCGCACACCGGCCCCCATTACCAGACGCCGTACGCGGAGCGGGTGCGTGAGGCGCTCTCCGAGCACGACTGTGCGGTTGGCGCCGTCGGCGGCATCACCACCCCTGAGGGGGCAGAGGAGGTGGTGCGTAACGGACGCGCGGACCTCGCCATCCTCGCGCGCGAGCATCTGCGCGACCCGTACTTCGCACTTCACGCCGCCGACGCGCTCGGGGAGGAACCGCCGGTTCCCCGCCAGTACACGCGGGGGTTCTAACCGGACGCGTCGGCCTCGACACCGCGTCGCTCGGCCGCGGCCGCCAGCGCCGAGGCAGCCCGCTCATCGTCCAGGTCCTCGAGCAGGCAGGTCAGGAACCCGGACAGCAGGTTCGGTTGCACTCGGAGGTCGACGTATTCGACCCGACCGTCGAGCACGACGGCGTCGACCTCCCATTCGCCAGCCTCGGGGTCGGTCATCCGCACGTCAATCCACTCGTCGCTCGGGTCATCGGGGTCAATGAAGCTGTCGGTCATACCGGTTCTGCTACGTGGAGCGACCGTATAAACCCGTAACGAGCCGTGCTATCGACCGTCAGAGTAGCGACAGCTCGCCGGTCACCCGGTCGACGAGATTCTCAGAGGCAGGACCGACAGCGACCGCGGTGACGGTACCCGGCTCCAGTTGGGTGTGGCCGGCGTCGCTGATGACCGCGTGGGGAAGCCCCTCGCGGCGCGCCTGGTCGGCGAGGTCGTGTATCTGCGCCTCCCCCGAAGCCTGGAGGACGACCTTCTTCTGGCCGTCAGCCTTCCACTCGCGCTGGCTGTCGGGGCCGGCCTGCTCGTAGGCCTGTAGCGAGGCGTGGGCGACCTGTGCGGCGAGCTTGCCGTCGCCCATCCCAAGATCGGTCCGCGCGACGATGGCCTGCTTGCTGGTCACACGCTCAGTCGGACGGGCGCAGAGAAAAGCCCGCCGCTCGGACGAGGCGAGGGTCGGTAACCGGGAGATTTACCGCGCGGCGGGCGCGTGACCCGGTATGATACTCTCGGATGCGGACATCCTGCGGCGGCTAGAGGCAGGCGACCTCGTCGTGGAGCCGCTTGACGACCCGGAAATACAGATACAGCCGGCGAGCGTCGACCTGCGGCTCGGCGAGGAGTTCCTCGAGTTCCAGCACGCCAATATCTCGTGTATCCACCCCGACAGCGAGGAGGAGGTGGCCAAGTATATCGAGGAAACGACCGTCCCAAACGGTGACGACTACGTGCTCCACCCCGGCGACTTCGTGCTCGGGACAACCGTCGAACGCGTCGAGATACCGCCAGATCTTATCGCCCACGTCGAGGGCCGCTCGTCGCTGGGGCGACTCGCGATCGTGGTCCACGCCACAGCCGGGCTGTGTGATCCTGGCTACGAGGGGCAAATAACCCTCGAGCTCTCCAACCTGGGGCGCGCGCCGGTGGCACTTACCCCAGGGATGCGCATCTCGCAACTCACGTTTACAGAGCTGAAATCCCCGGCCGACCGCCCGTACGGCAGCGAGCGCGGCTCGAAGTACCAGGGCCAGTCGGGGCCGCAGGCCTCGCGGATACAGGGAGATCGCGAGTTCGGTGGCGAGCAATGAGGTTCATCGAGGAGGTAGTCGTCGACGAGTTCCTGCCGACGTTCCGGGCGCTCCTGGCGGCGGACCTGCGCGACCGTGGGCTGACACAGAGCGAGGTGGCCGACCTGCTGGGTATCTCACAGAGCGCCGTCTCGAAGTACGTCCACGGCGAGGTGGCGACGAACGACCGGCTGGCCAGCGATGACCGGGTGGCCGAGCTAGTCGCGCGGCTCGGGGAGGGGCTGTCAGCCGGCGACGTCACGCCAGTACAGGCGCTTGTGGAAACGGAGGTGCTTATCCGTCAGCTAGAGCGGGGAGACCTGCTCGCGCGGCTCCATGAGGAGGCGTTTCCGCCGCTTTCGGAGTACGACGGCGACTTCGCGGTCCACGACGCCGACTCCCCGGTGCGGACCGCAGAGCGGGTGCTCGCGTCCGTCCGCCGCGGGCTCAGCCGGCTGGAGAACACCAGCGGCTTCGCCGGGCTTATCCCCGCCGTCGGCTCGAACCTCGTTGAGGCGCTGCCTGACGCCGACGGCATCGACGATGTGGCCGCCGTACCGGGCCGCATTCTCGATGTGAAGGGACGGGCGACGGTGCCTGGCGAGCCCGAGTTCGGCGTCTCCGAGCACGTCGCAAGCCTGCTGCTTGCGGCCCGGGCGGGTGGCAGCGACGCCCGCGCCGCCCTCAACGTCTGGTGTGACGAGTCGATGGTCGAGGCGTTCACCGACGTTGGCCTGACGGCCGTCGAGTTCGACGCCGAGGCGTCCGTGACGACCGCCGTCCGCACGGCTATCGAGGAGCAGCCCGACGCAGATGTGGTGTACCAGACAGGCGGGTTCGGCATCGAGCCGGCCGCGTACCTGCTCGCAGCCGACGCGGTGGCTGCCGTCGAGACGGCTCGACAGCTCGTCTGACACGGCAGTTTCATGGCTCGCAGAAGCGATAGTTTCTCATTAACGGCCGTGATAACAAAGCAGTAGTGACCGAGGGGTGGGACGCGGAGACGGTGTTCGACCTGTTTGGGGAGCCGACGACGCGCCGGGTACTCGCGCTCGCCAGCGACGGCCCCGTCGACGCCGACGGCATCGTTGAGTCGCTCAACGTCTCCCGGCCGACAGTGTATCGGGACCTCGACGAACTCGTCGAGTACGACTTACTGGCGGAACGAGAACACGTCGACGAGGTCGGTAACCGCTACCAGACGTATGTGGCGACGCTCCAGTCGGTGACATTCAGCGTTGACGACGGCCAGATTCACGTCGATCTGGAACTCGCCCGCGAGCCGGGCAACGGGGCGGGCTGAACCCGGCGTCGACGGGGCCAGCTTCACGCCGGGCAGATTCCCATCCGCCTTTTCACCCACGCGCCCCAACAATACGATGTCGTCGGCCGACGGCAGCCGACGGCCAGCGTCCCCCCACCCCGTCATATCCCTGCTGCCGTCCGTCTACCCCCGCGGACGGCCACCGTTCTGGTCCTCTAACCTCCCTGCTGGTCGGTCTTCTGGACAGCCATCCCTGGGTCGGCGATTTGTCCGTGCTCGCGGGTCGCTCCCGCCCGTCGGCCAGGACGGCCGTTCGGCAGTCGCCCCAATCAGTCGTCTGCGGGCGTCGGGCCGGTCACATCGACCGCAGGGGCACTGACGCCGAGTTCCTCGATTGCAGCCTGCGCGACTCGCTTGCCGGAGACGAGCATCGCGCCGAACGTCGGCCCCATTCGCGGGAGACCGTGGACCGTCGCGGCGGCCATCCCCGATGCGAGCAGGCCGTCGTGCACCTTTCCGGTGTGCTCGACGACGGCGTCCTCGCTCTCGGCGACCCACATCGAGTCGTGACCCGGCGAATCGTGGCCAGGCGCGCCGTAGCTCCCCTCGTCGGTGGTATCCATTCCGGTGTTGTGCTCCTCGGCGTGGGCGATACCCTCCGCCTCGAGGACGCCCCGCTCCTGGAGCTTCGAGGCGACTACCGCCTCGTGGCCCGTTGCATCGATGACCAGCTCCGACTCGACAGCCACTGGGTCGACGCAGGTCAGCTCGCGGGGCAGCGAGTGGACCGGTGTCCAGTTCATCACGATCCCGCCGACTCGGTGGCCGTCTCGCACCACCACGTCGGTGAATTCCGTCATATTCTGGATACGAGCGCCAGCGTCACACGCGGCCTTGATGAGGCCCGAACACGCCTCGGGCCCGCTGGCGACGTAGAGCCCGTCGGCCTCGTCGGTCGGCTCGTACTCGACATCCAGTTCGTCGAGTACCCCTTGTGCCGGCTCGCGGACTGTCACCTTGTTCATCAGGAAGCCGCCGAGCCAGAAGCCGCCACCGAGATAGTTGTTCTTCTCGACGACAGTGACATCGACGCCGCGGTCGGCCAGTTCCTTGGCCGCCGTCAGCCCGGACGGCCCGCCGCCGACGACGATAACGTCCGTCTCCGTCGCGCCGATGAACTCCTCACTCCAGTCGGTCGCAATCGCGCGTGTCACCTCTGCCTCGTCTACGGGCGCGAACCCCTCGAACTCCTGTGCATCGGACATACAACTCGGTAATATCGTCTCGTGGTGATAAAGGGCGGGGAAGCTTCAAGCCGGCGGCGCCGGACGCGATGGTGTGCACCCGACCGACCGCGTCCGCGCCTGCGACCGCTCCAGTATCCGCGTGCTCTTCGACCTCGCGGAGGAGGTTGGCGGCGACCTTGTGCGACTGGAGGTGGGGGAACCGGACTTCGAGACGCCCGCACACGTCACCGAAGCCGCCGTCGCGGCCGCCGAACGGGGCGACACCGGCTATACCTCCAACGCCGGCCTCCCGACGCTACGGGCGGCCGTCGCCGACACGCTCACTGGCGAGTATGAGGACGACGACATACTCGTGACGACCGGCGGGATGGAGGCGCTTCACCTCGCAGCGCTGTGCGTCCTCGCGCCCGGAGACGAATTACTGGTGCCGACGCCCACCTGGCCCAACTACCGAACGCAGGCCCGACTCGCAGACGCCGAGCCAGTCGAGGTTCCGATGCCGTACCCCTATGATCTTGAGGCCGACCGGCTCATCGAACGGATGGGCCCCGATACCGGCGCCGTCGTGCTCTGTACACCATCGAATCCAACGGGACGTGTCTTCGATGAGACAGCCGTCCGGGCCGTCGTCGAGGCGGCCCGTGACCACGACGCATATGTTATCGCCGACGAGGTGTATGCCTCGCTCACATACGACCACGACCACACAGCGACTGCGGCGCTCGTCGATGAGAGCGAGCACGTGCTCACTGTCGGGTCCTGCTCGAAGACGTACGCAATGACCGGGTGGCGGGTCGGCTGGCTCGCCGGCGAGTCCACTGTCGTCGACGAGGCAACCAAGGTGCGAGAGTCGACGACGGCGTGTGCGCCGACGCTTGCCCAGCACGCCGCTATCGCCGCGCTGACGGGACCCCAGGAGCCGGCCGAAAAGATGCAGGCGGCATTCCGTGAGCGGCGCGACTACGTCGCCGATCGACTCGAGCAGATGGACGGTGTCACCGCCCCATGCCCCGAGGGAGCCTTCTATGCCTTCCTGGATCCCGCAGGCTACGAGGATAGCATGCAGTTGGCAAAACGGCTCGTCCGTGAAGCTGGCGTCGTGCTGGCGCCCGGGAGTGGCTTCGGCGCCGCCGGCGAGGGGAAGCTGCGGCTCTCGTTTGCTAACTCGCGTGATCGCATCGAAGCAGGCCTCGACCGGCTGGAACGAGCGTTGTGACTCACTCAGCAGAGTCGCCGGGGCGCTCGCGGTCGACGGTCGCACCCTCCCAGTCGCGGTCGGTGTGGTACCCCTCGCGGCGCTGTGCGCTCGGGGCAACGCGGATGAACTCCGCCCGCTTGCGCGCCTCCGAGATGGTGTGACCGCCACAGTAGGAGAGCCCAGAGGCAACGCCGGCGGCAAACTCTTCGACGACATCCGCTACCGGCCCTTTGTACGGCGTCAGCGCTTCGACTCCCTCGTCGGCCCGTACCTCTCTCTGCTTGTCCTCACGGGCCTCGCCCGCAGCCGTAGTTGCCATCCCCCGCGACCGCTTGTACCGGGTGCCGTCCACCTCGACGATAGGGCCCGGCGCCTCTGCAGTGCCTGCCAGCAGACTACCGCACATTACCGTGTCTGCGCCCGCCATCAGCGCCTTCACCGCGTCGCCGGACGAGCGGATACCCCCGTCCGCACAGACGGTCACCCCGTGGGCGGCCGCGGCGTCCGCGCAGTCGTCGACAGCCGTCAACTGTGGGACGCCCGCCCCCGCAACTTTCCGAGTCGTGCAGTGCGAGCCAGGGCCCAAACCCACCTTCACGCAGTCGGCCCCCGCGCTCGCGAGGTCGGCCACCCCCTCGGGGGTCGCGACATTGCCCGCGACCAGCGGCATGTCCGGGAACTCGTCGGCCATGTCCGCGACGGCCGCCAGCACCCGCTCGAGGTGGCCGTGGGCGACGTCGACCACGAGCGCGGTTGCCCCTGCCTCGACGAGCCGCTCACACCGGTCGAGATACGCCTCGTCGACGCCGACGGCCGCAGCGACCCGCTCACCGTCCGCGCGGACAGCCGCGACCTGCTCGGCTTGATTCGCGGGCGCAAGGAATCGGTGAATGACGCCGAGACCGCCCGCCTCAGAGAGCGCGCGCGCCAGTTCTGCCTCCGTTACCGTATCCATCGCCGCGGAGACGAGCGGCGTCGACAGATCGACCTCCGGCGTCAGCGACGTCGTGAGGTCGACATCACGCCGACTGTCGACGGGTGACCGTTTGGGGACCAGTAGTGCGTCGCCATAGCTCAGTCCGGTACGCAGGTCGTCCATGCCCCGAGTGAGTTGCCGTCTCAGCCGCATAATCCCAACGGCGAAACGCCGGCACGCGACCGTCAGGGGAGGGACCGCCGCATGACAGTCGCGCTCGACGGACAGATATCGGCGAACTGCCGCGTCTCGCGGACTGAGGCGGGCACCGTCTCGCGGTTGACGGTCTCGAATCCCCGTCGCGCGAAGAACGCGTTTGCGGTTGTCGTTAGCAGATAGCAGGTCTCGAACCGGTCGGCCGCCTGGTCGAGTAGACCGGTCACCATCGCCGTCCCGTAACCGTTGCCGCGCTCGGGAGCGGGGACGGCGACGGATCGGAGCAGACACGCCTCGCCGCAGGGCTCCAATCCGCCGACTGCGACGACCCGGTCGTCCGCCCGGCCAAGATAGAACGTCACCGAGCCGCCCGCCTCAACGTCGGCTGTCGGCAAATCGGCCCTGTCTAGCAGTCGGGCGACTATCTCGATGTCGGCCGGGGTGGCCTGCTTGAGGGTGAGACTCACCGCATCAGTTCGCCGCCGTTGACGTTGAGCGTCTCGCCGGTGACGAAGCCGGCGTCCCGCAGGTACGCCACAGCGTCGGCGATATCCTCTGGTCGACCGTAGCGGCCCCGCGGAATGGCCGCCAGTTCCTCGCGCTTCTCGGCCTCGCTCCGGTCGCTCGTCATGTCCGTCTCGACGTGGCCCGGCGCGACCGCGTTTACCCGGATCTCCGGCGCGAAGTCGCGGGCGTGGCTCTTCGTCAGTGACAGCAGTGCCCCCTTCGAGGCCGCATAGTGACACTCGACAGCCGCGCCGGTGTACGCGAGGATGGAGGAGACGTTCGTCACCGACGGGGCCGCACCCGCCTCTGCTGCCGCGTGGAGGTGCGGGAGCGCGGCTTTCGTGCATGCGAACGCCGAGTTGACGTTCACGTCTGTCACCCGGTCGAAGTCCGCCGGCGACAGGTCGGCGGTGTAGACGTGCTGGTCGATACCGGCGTTGTTGACGAGGTGGGCGACCCCACCCAGTTCGTCGGCCGCCCGCTCGAGCAGGTGGGCCGCCGCGTCGGGGTCGGAAACATCCGCACCGACGACGACTGCCTCGACGCCCTCTTCGCGGGCGGCGTCGGCCACTTCGTGGGCGGCTGACTCACTCGTGTGGTAGTTCACCGCGACATCGTAGCCGTCGCGGGCAAAGCGGAGCGCAACCGCGCGGCCGATGCCGCGCGAAGAACCGGTGATGACTGCACTCGACATACCCGGCCGTGGGCGGCAACTGTCTTCTAACGTCCGGTCCGGATGGCCTCCTCGGCGGCTGCCAACGCCGCCTCGGAATCGAACGATTCGACGACCGTCCGCAGAGTCGTCTCGTCGCTCCCCTGCAGGTCGCGGGCGTGGGCAGTGACGTTCGGCACCGCCCGGATGATGTTGTCGATGATAGGAATCGCGGCGGTCTGTGCCGACCGTGACAGCGGGTTCAGATCGACGACGATCTCTGTCTTCCCCATATCGGCAAGCGCCTCAGCACGGTCACCGTCCTCCAGCGGCACGAGTACGACATCAGCACGCTCGATACCGTCGGCATCGACCGTCGCGCGGGCGTGGTCGAGGCCGGGGATCTCGCCGTCGGCCGCGAGTCCCTTCACCGACTCGGCGCCATGCTCGCGGAAGTGGGCGGCGATGCGTTCCATCCGCTCGCGGGTCCGGTTGAACAGGTTCACCTCGATGTCGGCGCCGACGACCGCCGCGAGTTCGACCACCTCGCCGGGCACCAGTGCCGCAACATTGCCGTTCACCGAGACGACGGGATGGTCCGCGAGGAGGAACTGTGCTGCGGCGGCGCGGGCGGCCTCGTCGGCGCTTGGGAGCGTCCGCTCGCCGAGCAGGTAGTCGTATGCCTCGCCGCGCCCCTGGGCGATGAGCCCCTGGCGGGAGGTGATACCCTTCTCGAGGCCGGCCTCGATGCGGTGGCGTGTCAGCAGCGACTCGTAGCGCGGGTGCGACTCCGGAATCTCCGTCTCGTCGTCCGGGTCCGCGGGCACCTGCGGCTCCTCGCTCATACCGGCTCTCGGAGACGGGTCTACATAACGGCCGGGTTACGTCGACACGTCAATCAGCCGCGCGCCCGTGGCAGCGATCTCACAGACAGACGGGTCGTAGCCCGCCGCCGAGAGCCCCGTCCCGAGACAGAACGCCGTCTCGCCGAGCATCGCCATCGAGGCGGTTCCGCCGGCCTCGTCGACGGCCGTCAGCACTGACCGCAAGTCGTCGGTGAGCAGGTCAACCGACTCCGCAAACTGCCGTGAGGCGGCCACGAATGCCGCCGGTGTCGGTGTCTCTCTGACGGTCGACAGTGCCCGGTCGCCCGCCGTCGCCAGCGCGTCCGTTTCGCCGGCGAGCGTGTCGGCCGTCGATAGTTCGCCTAGCGAGAGGTACTCCACACGCGACCGGGCGGGGATTCCGTCAAGCGACCCGTGGCCGGGTGCGCCCGCATCGGTCCGGAGTGGGAGGCCTCCCCGCGCCTGCGCGACCACGTCACCCAGCCCCGTCCCCGACTCCACCTCCGCGCGGTGGGCGAGGCCTACGAGGTCGTTCTCCGAGCGCTCGAGGCCGAAGGCGGCCGTCGCTGCCAGCGCCGTCCCCAGCGTTACGGCGCCACTGACGCCGAACCCGGCCCCGAGCGGGAGGGGTGTTTCACAGGAGATGCGCGCCTCGACGCCCAGCGCTGTGAGCACGCGCTCGACCGGCTCGATACGCGTCGGGGCGCCGCCAAGCGTAAGCCCACTGCCCGGCTCGACGGTGACGGTGACGCCGTCCGAGAGGGCAACACCGCCGCCCCGCGAGCCGGCCCTCGCGGGGTCTTCGTCCGGTGCCGGCGCAAAGAAGCCGGTGACGTGGCCGGGGACGAACGCCGTCGCCGCGGGCATCTAAGGGCTGAGCCGCTGACGGTCCCGAGGGAACAGCACCGCCTCGCGGATGTTGTCCAGCTCGAGCATCGTCATCACGAGCCGCTCGCCGCCGAGTCCCCAGCCGGCGTGGGGCGGCATCCCGTAGCGGAACATCTTGGTGTAGTACTCGAACTGCTCGGGGTCGAGCCCCTGCTGTTCGAAGCCCTCAATGAGCTGGTCGTGACGGTGTTCGCGCTGGCCACCCGACACGAGCTCCATCCGCGGGTGCATCATGTCGAACCCCGTCGAGAGGGTCTCGTCGTCGTCGTGGTCCTTGATATAGAACGGCTTGATATCGGCCGGCCAGTCTGTGATGAAATAGTGCCGACCGACGTCCTGCCCGAGGGCGTGTTCCCCTTCTGTCGGCAGGTCGTCGCCCCACACCAACTGCTCGTCGAGCGCGCCGGTGGCGTTGATCCGTTCGATGGCCTCCTCGTAACTGAGACGGGGGAACGAGCCCTCTGGGACCGTGAAGGAGTCGGCAAGCCCGAGCGTCTCCAGCTGGTCGGTGCAGTTGTCGGCGACCGCTTCGTAGGCTGCGGTGACGACCCGCTCACAGGCGTCCATCGCCTCGTGGTGGTCGTAGAACGCCGACTCGAAGTCGATGGACGTCGCCTCGTTGAGGTGGCGCGGCGTGTTGTGTTCTTCGGCGCGGAAGATGGGACCGACCTCGAACACCCGTTCCAGCCCGGAGCCGACCATCAGCTGCTTGAATAGCTGTGGCGACTGGTTCATGAACGCCTCCTCGCCGAAGTAGGTGATTGGGAACAGCTCCGTCCCGCCCTCGGTGCCGGTGGCGACAATCTTCGGTGTGTTAATCTCCGTAGCCTCCAGCGCGCGGAAGGCATCGCGCACCCCACGAAGCACCTCTGCGCGAATCTCGAAGATAGCCTGTGCCTCCTCGCGTCGCAGGTCAAGCGTGCGGTTGTCGAGCCGCGTTGGGAGCTCCGCGCCCACCTTCCCGGAGGGGTCCAGTGGCAGCTGTGTGTCCGCAGAGGCCACCACCTCAACAGAAGATGGGACGACCTCGACGCCGGTCGGAGCCCGTGGCTCCTCCTTCACCTCGCCGTCGACACGGACCACCGACTCACGGTTAGCGTCGAGTGCCGTCTCCACCATCTCGGCGTCCATCTCATCTTTCTCAAGTTTCACCTGTATCTTGCCGGCCGTGTCCCGAACAATGAGGAAGGCGATGCCGCCGAGATCGCGCAGCTCGTGGACCCAGCCTGCGACCGTGACGGTCGTCCCCGGCTCCGCGTCGCTCGTGTACGTGCGGTTTTCCATACGACTGCTTCTCGCGTAGCCGACTTAAGCCCGGTCTTTCCCCGATGGCAGCGAACAGAAGTGCGAACGCCGCATCGGAACACTCGGTGTCCAACCGGCGCCAGCCAGCGGTCTCTTGACGAGCTACGCCCCGGGAACGCCGAACGCCTGGATACCAAGCTGGAACACAGCATTCAGTACAAACAGCATGATGAGCGCGGATAGCCAGGCGCCCGCACCGACGACGAGAGCCCGCAGCCAGCCGCCAGGGTATCGCCAGTTGATCACCCCGACCCAGACGACTAGCGCGACGATCGACCCGACGAGCGGAATCCACGACACGAGCGCCCACGCGATGGCGCCAAGCAGGGCAGTGACGACCGCACGGGAGTAGTCGTCCACGCCGGCGATGAGACTGGCACTGGCGTGAATTGCGAGCCCGCCAACGAGCAGCGCGACGAGAAAGGTGACTATCGATTCGACGAACGGGACAGGCACGTGTACCCTTCCAAGTTCGACGACGTAAGACTGCTGGCTCGGCAAGCGCGCCGGTGGGTCACTCCTGCTCGTCGGACCGCGATGCGGCGTTCTGTGTGCGACGCGCGTCCTTCGCGCCCCTGACTGTCTCGCGGACGGCGTCAGCGCCGGCGTCGTGAATCAGGTCGCCGACGATGACCGTGTCGGCATGCCGGCCCATCTCGTAGGCGGCATCGTAGTCGCCGACGCCGCCGCCATAGAAAACAGCCGTCTCTTCGACCGCGTCACTCGCGGCTGCAACCACCGCTGGATCGCCCAGCATCCCAGAGTACTCGATGTAGAGAATCCGCTGACCGAACATCCGCTCTGCCACCTCTGCGTAGGCGGCGACATCGCTCGCATCGAGCGCGCAGTCAGCCTCCGTGTACTCCGCGACCGAAGAGTCCGGGTTGAGAACGACGTACGCTTCGGTGAACGTCCGCGACCAGTCGATGTCGGCGTCTTCCTTCACCCAGTGGCGGTGAGCACCCGTCGTCCAGAATGGGTCTCTGGCATTCAGCACGATGGGCACCAGATACCCGTCTAACCCGTCGGCATGGACCACCGCGCCGGCGTGGGACGGCTCGATGTAGCAGTCGACCCCGTGGTCGGCACACGCCTCCAGACACGGCTCGACAAACCGCTCCATCTTCGCTTCCGTCATCCCCGTCGTCCCGCCGATTTCGACCGCGTCCGTGCCAGTCGCGCAGACATCGTCGAACGTCTCGTCCCCGTACAGATCCTTGTCGGGGTCGAGTTTGACAATGTGGTCCCAGTCTGCCCACGGTGCCGTCATACCTGCGGGAACCGCACGCGCCGGCAAAACCCCTTCGGATGGACCGACCGACGGCGGCCGAACCATCACGGCTTTCATGACGGCGCGTGAGCCCTCATCTATGGGCGACGAGCCAACGGTCCCGGTCCGCTGTGAGGAATGTGGGACGGAGACGCGCGTCCCGCTCACCGACGTCGCCGACGCCATCGAGCGTCACAACACTAATCGCCATGACGGTGAACAGGTTGCGGGTGTCGATGAGGCGGTCCGCGAGCACATTGCCGACCTTGCGGCCAATGATCTCGGATTGACCGACTGAGCCCCCCACAATTTTCGCCGCGGACCCGTAGGTTCAGTATGGCCACGCGTCGTCATGGCGACGACCCCCTGGCACGGACCCGCGAACGGATGCCCGTTGTTGAGTCGCTCCGGGCGGAGTTCGCGGAGACAGAGCCGCTCTCCGGACTAATGGTCGGTGTCGCCTCCCACCTCGAACCGAAAACCGGCGTCTACCTCGAGGCGGTCCGGGACGCTGGCGCACGCGTTCTCTTTACAGCCTCGAACCACGAGAGTACCCATGCAGATGTCGTCGACCATCTCGCTGCCCAGTCTGGCTTGGAGCCGTTCGTCGAGGCTGAGATGGACCAGACCGAACTCGACGCGGCCCGGCGGGATCTGTTGGCTCGCGAACCTGAGCTGCTGCTCACGGACGGAGCGCAGCTGCTCGCGCTAGCGTACGCAAGCGACGTCCCGACCGACCAACTGCGGGGCGTCGCCGAGCAGACCACCTCCGGCGTCCATCGCATCGAGGCGATGGCAGACGACGGGACACTCACTGTCCCCGCGCTCGCAGTGAACCATACCCCTGTCAAACACCGGTTCGACAACGTCCACGGCACCGGCGAGAGCGCACTCGCGAATCTGATGGTGACGACAAACCGTGTGACAGCTGGCAGTACCATCGTCGTCGCGGGTTACGGTTACGTCGGCCGAGGCATCGCCCGCAAGGCTCGAGCGCTGGGCGCCGAGACGCTCGTGACGGAGGTGGAACCACGGGCGGCGCTCCGGGCCCACATGGACGGCCACGACGTTGTCCCGATGGCTGAGGCCGCCCCTCGCGGTGACGTGTTCATCACCGCGACGGGGAGCTGTCGCGTCCTCACTCCAGATCACTACCGCGCGATGGCCGACCGCGCACTCGTCTGTAACGCTGGCCACCGCGCGGTCGAACTCGGTGTCGACAAGCTGCGCGAGTTGGCAGTCGCGACTGAGGCCGTTGGGGAGGGCATCACCCGGTTTGAACTTCCGGACGGTGACCATGTCGACCTGTTTGCGGACGGCGAGCTCGCGAATCTCGCCGGCCCGTACGCGCAGGGGCACCCTGCGGCAGTGATGGACACCACCTTCGGAGCGCTACTGCTCGCGGCCCGCAGTCTCGTCGAGACGGATCGGACGCCCGGCGTCTACGAGCTACCCGACGAACTCGATCGTGAGGTGGCCGAGCGGAAGCTGGCAGCCCACGGCGTCGACATCGACGAACGGACGTCGCTCCAGTCAGCCTACGAGAACGCGTGGCGCCGCGAGCGACTGCTCGCCAACCACGAGGAGTGAGAGTGAAGCCGTCGGGGGCCGAGGGCTGACCGTGCGCAGCCTCACGACCGATTATGACCCACTCGACCGCCTCCTCGCGGCTACCGACGCTGACGCGTTTATCCACGTCGGTGACCGATCTGATCCTATCCAACTGTATTTGACACGCTTCCACGGGCCCGACCGACCGTACGCGTTCGTCTACGACGGAACTGCGCGGCTGTGTGCTCCGGCGCTGTTCGCCGAGCAGGCGCGCCGCGAGTTCGACGGCCAGGTCGTCTCTGCCAGCACGCAGACCGAGCGCGACCCCGCACTCCGGGCGGCGACACTCTGCCCGGCGGAAGCGACCATCGCCGTCCTGCCGTCGCTTGCCGTCGAACACATCAAGCGACTCGAGGATGCCGGAGGTGTCGTCGAGACGGTCGATCCGGCGCCGCTAGCCGCTGCCCGCCGGCGGAAGCGACCGGCCGAGCGGGAGCGACTCCGGCGCGTCCAGCGGGCGACGCAGGCTGGGATGGCCCGCGCTGAGCGGGTGCTCGCGGCTGCAACACCCGACGGCGACGACCTTCGCTGGGAGGGCGCACCGCTCACGACCGAGCGCCTCCGTCGGCAGGTGAACGCGGCACTCGCTGAGCGAGGGGTGACTGATGCCGTCAATACCGTCATCGGCGCGGGACCGACCTGCGCCGACCTTCACTTCGTCGGTGAGGATGCCATCCACCCAGGCGAGACGGTGCTACTCGATGTCAGCCCTCGCGGCCCGGATGGCTACCACGGCGACTTCAGCCGGACGTTCGTCGCCGGCGATCCTGGCGAGTGGGAGCAGGCGGCACACACGGCCGTCGATGCCGCACTCAAGGCGGCACTCGAGGCGCTCAGCGACGGCGCTGGCACCGAGGGCGCGGCAGTCCGGGCGGCCGTCGACGAAGCGCTGGCTCTCCATGATATCGACGAGGCAGAGATGACCCACGGGCCGGGCCACGGCGTCGGCCTTGCGCTACACGAATCGCCGGGCTACGACGGTCGGTTTCACGAAGGCGACATCATCACCGTCGAGCCCGGTCTCTACGACCCAGCGCGCGGTGGCGTCCGCCTTGAGGAGTTGGTCATCGTCCGGGCAGACGACATTGAGCGGGTCGGCGACTACCCGAGGACGCTCGCGCCGCGGCCAGACGCAGCCGATTGACATCCTCCTCCGCGTGAACGCGGAGGAATCCCGACCGCAGTTGGGATAATAAGCGCTGAGTGACAGGCCGTCGTCAGTCGGCGAACTTCCCGGGGGCCTGCGTCCAGTCCCACGACTGGTAGCGCACCGACGGGTCGGCACCCTCGGGGATGATTCCGTAACGGGCCAGTAGTCCGACCGGGTCGGCGAAGTCACCATGATACCAGAGGAACAGCCGGGGGAGCCGAACCTCACCGGCATCTGGGTCGTAGTCGACGGTCGACGCCAGGTACGTCTCGCTGGCGCGGTCCAACTGTGCGTCTACCTCGTCGGGGTCGTAGTAACGGACCGCCGGACAGGAGGCGGCCCCGCAGTTGAGCGCGAAGTGGACCCGTGGGTCCAACGCGAGCCGATAGCGGTCGATGAACGGTCCGTCAGCGAGTCGGGGCAGGTACCCAAGGCCGTACTTCGAGCGGGAGCCGCGCAGGATGCCGTGCTCGATATCGTCAAGGCTGAGGGGAGTGCCAGCGACGGTAATGGCTTCGGCTCGGAAGAACCGTACCATCCGGAGTGGACTCTCGTAGAGGCCAGGACGCTCAGCGAGTAGTCGCTGTGTAGCCGCGTTGTAGCAGTTGAGCCAGAAGGCGAGTGCCGCCGGTCGTTCCTCGCGGACTGGCTGGAGTGTCGCCTCCTCAAGAGTTGCGACAGCTGCAAACGCTTCCTCAACGCCCTCATCTTGACGGACAGCGTCGAGCAGTCGCCGCGAGTGGGCGACCGGATTGATCGGACGCTCACCGGCCGCCACTTCGGTCATACTGTCGATGGGAAGCCGCGAGACAAAGCCGTTGTGCGTCTGGGCGGGTCGGTCGCAAGCGTGTGTCCTCTGTGTCCAACCCCCACAGAACTAATTTACACTCGTCCTTGAACCGACCATGAGCGGCGACGCGCTGGCGACGACGACGAGCCTCTGTCCGACCTGCTTGGAGCGGTGCCCAGGCCACTACGAGCGCCGATCGGGGAGCGTCTACCTCACGCGGGAGTGTCCCGACCACGGCACGGCCAGTCGGAAGGTGTGGGGGTCGGTCGAGCACTGGAACTGGGCAGGGGAGCTCGGTCCGGAGTTCACCTCCGAGATTGGCGCCGACGAACCACTCTCGGTCGACAACGACCATGCCTGTCTCGCCGTCGTCGAGGTGACGACAGACTGTAACCTCTCGTGTTCATTCTGTTTCGCCTCGTCGGGGCCGGGTGGCGACCACCTCCCGCGCGAGGCGGTCCGTGATCGACTGAGGACTGTGAAAGCTGGCGGCGGGCCCCGACCGGTCCAGTTCTCCGGCGGTGAGCCGACCGTCCGCGATGACCTGCCAGAACTTGTTGCGGATGCCCGCGAGATGGGGTTCGACCACGTGCAGGTGAACACGAACGGAATTCGGCTCGCCGAGGAGGATGACTACGCACAGACGCTCGCCGACGCAGGGGTCACGGCCATCTACCTCCAGTTCGACGGGCTCAGTGCCGACACCCACGAGGCCATCCGCGAGGTAGACCTCACGGGGACGAAGACAGCTGCGCTGGAAGCCTGCCGGGACGCCGGGTTGTCGGTCGTGCTCGTCCCGACAGTGGTGCCGGACGTGAACGACGACGAGATGGATGAAATCGTCGAGTTCGCGCTCGAACACGTCGATGTCATCGAATCTGTCAACTTCCAGCCGGTCGCCCACATGGGCCGCTACGAGGAACACGACGGCCGGTACGCGCTCGACGACGCTGCTCGCGCGCTCGCGTCGCAGGTGGACGCGCTTGCGCCCCGTGATCTTCTGCCCATCCCCTGCTGTTCGTCCTACTGCCAGATGGCGACGGTTCTTCAACCGGCTGACGGGGACGACAGCGACCCGCTTCCACTCACAGGCCTCATCGACGACGAGGCGTTTGCGTCGCTGTCGGGCGTCGTCGATGAGGCTGACTGGATGGAACTGCTGGCGAACACGAAGACGGGCGGCTCGCGGGCCTGCTCGGCCGCAGGCTGCTGTGGGCTCGACCTGCCGGACGGCAGTGAGGCGCTGCTTGACTCTGTGCTTCCGATCTCGCTCACCGGGTTCATGGACGCCGACGCAGCCGACGTCGAACGGCTCGACAATTGCTGTATCTCCGTCCCGACGGCCGACGGCGATCTCGTCCCGTTCTGCGCGTAC
Source organism: Halosegnis sp. (assembly GCF_042216475.1). NCBI lineage: Archaea > Methanobacteriati > Methanobacteriota > Halobacteria > Halobacteriales > Natronomonadaceae > Halosegnis > Halosegnis sp. The sequence goes on along the minus strand of NZ_JBDGTV010000004.1, from coordinate 82,888 downwards.
AACATGACGACCGACGACGGCGACTACGCGCTCAGAAACCGCAACGACTGGGGCGGGCGAACCGCCGTCGACGCACCGCTGCCGGAGCCGCCGGATGCAAGCGAGCAGGCGAGGGAACCTCCAGCGGAGACGGACGGCGGCCGCGAAGGCAGTGCGAGCGAGTGTGGCCCAGACTGTTGTGGGGGAGAGGGTCGGTGAACCTGCTCGGAGCCGCCATCGAAAACCCATGGGCGACGCTCCAGCGGCTGCTCGACGGCCCGCTCCACCCGGGGGGCCGCGAGGCGACCGGGCGGCTGCTCGACCGCGCGGGCGTCGACCCCGGGACACAACTCCTCGACGTTGGGTGTGGTGCCGGCGACGCGGTCAACCTCGCCCGTGAGCGGGGTGCCGCAGCTGTCGGCCTCGACGCCGACCCGACCAGCGCGCCAACCGACGCTGTCGTCCGTGGCGACCTCGGCCGACTTCCGGTCCGGACGGAGAGCGTCGACGTCGTCCTCGCGGAGTGTGTGCTCTGTCTGGCTGCCGACCTCGACGGAGCGCTCGCAGAGGCCAAGCGGGTGCTTGTCCCGGGGGGTCGGCTGGCACTGTCGGACATCGTCGTTCGTGGCACCCCACCGAACCTCCCAGATGCCCTCGCCGAGCCACTGTGTCTGACCGGCGACCGCCACCCTGACCAGCTTGTCGAGTCCGTCGAGCAAGCTGGACTGTCCATCGTTGACAGTCGCGACCACCCAGAGGACCTGCTCGCGATGCGCGATCGCGTGCGCTCGCGGGTCGATTACGAGCGGCTATTAGGGGCAATGGGCGAGCGCGGACAACGGATGCTGGAGGGCATCGAGCGGCTGGAGGCAGCCGTCGAGTCGGAGCAGGTGGGCTATATTTCTGTTGTTGCCGAGCGTTAACCCTTCCGGCCACGAGCGATGACAATGCTGCCGGCATTGTGCGTCTCAACAGTGCTGTCGGCGAACGTCTCTCGGACAGTTGCAGCCAGATCAACTTCTGGGACCCAGTCGGTGAGCCGCCGTGAGACGGGAATAGCGACGGCATTGAGCGCTCGCGCGGGCCACCGCTGGAACGGCTGGGCGTCAAGCAAGACGAACCGACCACCCGATCGGAGGGCATCGTGGGCCGCGCGGACGACAGCCGCCGGCGCAGGGGTCGCGCTCGTTGACATTGCGGCATAGACAGCATCGACAGCCCCGTCTGAGACTGGCAGTCGGCAGGCGTCACCCCGGACAACGTGGACGTTTCCCCACGTGCTCGCCTTTTCTCGTGCAGTCTTAACCATCCCCGCACTGGCGTCAACGCCGACAACGGCGCCCGCGTCGCCAACCCGCTCGCGCAGTGGCGAGAGGCTGTTACCCGGGCCGCAGCCGAGTTCAAGCACCCGCTCGCCAGCCGTCGGCGCCAGCACCGCCAGCGACCGTTCGCGCAGACGCCGCTCGCGGCCGAGAAACGCCGCCGCATACAGGGCGTCGAGCGCCCGTGGATGACGGCTCCACCAGTCGTAGACGGCACTCATCCGTCGTCGGGCGCCATCCCCTTGGCCGCCAGTTCCGCCAGCGCAGCGTCTGTCTTCGCGAGATCGAGCCCCATCCCTTCGAGCACCGCGTCGGTCTTCGAGAACTGGACCTCGGCGTACTCGACGACCTGTATCCGGTTCCCCCAGGGGTCGTGGAAGTCGAGTCCATTCGTCTCCAGTCGCTCGACGCCCGTCTCCTCAAGGCGGCGCTCGACGGCGTCGCGATCGTCGACCACCAACCCAATGTGACGCGTCTCGTCGGCAGCGGTTTCGCCGGCCGCCAGCGCGATGAACTGGTCGCCCATGTCGATGAACGCGGCGTGATCGGTGCGGCCACGCAGGTCGACTGCGAACAGCGAGCCGTAGAAGTCGACGGCCTGCTCGACATCTTCCACCGGAAGCGCAACATGGTTGATGCCGACAGCCCGAGGGAGCTCCTCGTCGGTGTTGCTCATGCCGACCGTGGTGCCGCCACTGTGGAATGGCTGTCGGCTCAGGCCGGCCTGATGCGAACAAGGACATCGTCACGGGCCAGCGGAAACCGGCCGTTAGCACGGCCATCCCGGTTTGATGTAACTGCGTACAGCGCGCCATCGGGCCCCTGCTCAAGATGGCGGACCCGTCCAAGCGCGTCCGGCAGCAGGTCGTGGCTCGTCACGGTGTAGGTGTCGTCGAGCCAGTCAGCGTCGTGGCGGCTGCCCGTCTCGCCCAGCGGCGGGAGGTCACCGCCGGCTGGTGTCAGGGTGAATGCCTTGACGCGCTGGCTGGCGAGACAGCCAACGAGCAGTCGCCCTGAGAGGGATTCGACCGACCCCGTGTAGAAGACGCTCCCGGACGGCGCCCATGTCGTCGACTCGATAAGCGAACTCGCGGCCGGTCGGCGATACTCTGTCTCTGCATACTCGGCCGGCTTGCGGGCAGCCGGCCAGCCGTAGTTGCCGCCCGCGACGAGCCGGTTCACCTCATCCGGGCCGGGCCCGTGTTCGTCGATGACGGGTGTCGCATCGGGGAGCCACCCGATGCCCTGCGGATTCCGGTGGCCCATCGTGTACACCTCCGGCGCAGCGAAGCCGGGGTTGTCAGGCGCCGGCTCGCCTTCGGGTGTTACCCGTAGCACTTTCCCCGCCAGCGACCCCGGGTCTGCCGCCAACTGTTTCTCGCCGGTGTCGCCCGTCGTCACCCACAGGTAATTCGCGGGGCCAAACGTGATGCGCCCGCCATTGTGGATGTTGCTGGCAGGCATCTCCAGCAGCGTCTTCGTCGCTGCGCCGGGGTCGGCGGCGCTCGCGTCGAAGTACGCCAGTCGGTTGCGCCGCTCGCCATCAACGACGACAGTGTAGTAGACGTAGACGAGTGGTGGCTCTGGATACGACGGATGGACGGCCACGCCGAGCGTGCCGCCCTCGCCGCCTTTCACGAACCACGACCGCTCATCGCTACCCGGCGGGACGGACCCGGCATCGATGGCGCCACGCGGCTCCGTCGCGTCGACCACCTCACCGGCCTGCAGCCGGAGCACCCGTCCGGTCCGCTCGGTGAGAAACGTCTCGCCGTTGCCGGCGAAGGAGATGTCCCACGGTATCTCAAGATTCTCTACGAGCACGTCCACCTCGTAGTCGCCCTCTGGGCTGGTCGCGGGCGCAGTCCAGTCTGGATTGTAGCCGTCCCATGCCGTCGGGTCGTGTGGGAGGCTCGTGTCGTAATCAGGGGTCGTCGCTGTCGACGTCGCGGTGTCGGTCGCGGCCGATGTCTCGCGTGCCGATGTCGAAGCCGAGTCTTCAGTACCGCTGCACCCTGCCAGCCCCGCCGCCGCGAGCGCCAGCGCTGCCCGCTGCGTCAGCCGTGTCATTAGCCGCTTCTGGAGTGGACGCGATAAGTCTCTTCGGCTCAGGAATCGCGAGATGTCGCCCGACGACCGGTCGCCTCCTCGATGGTCAGCTCGTAGCCGGTTACCGGGAGCCGGCGGTCGCCCATCTCCGAGAGGTCGGGCGTCCAGGCGTTGTCGCTGATGGACGCGCCCACCTTGTCCCATGACTCAGGGGGAACCTCGGTCAGCGGACCGGCAGCGAGGACACTCCGCCAATCAGTGCGGCCAGCCACCTCGTAGACGACCAAGCAGGCGCGGTCGGTCGCGGCCGCGTACGACTCCTTGCGACTCGTCTCGCCAAACATGTAGAAACCAAACAGCGCGCGACCGGTCTCGTAGCCGAACGAGACGGGGACGGCGTAGGCGTCGTCGCCGTCAGCGAGCGACAGCACGCCGGTCCCCTGCTCGCGGAGAAAGCGGTCAATCTCGGCGTCGCTCATCGGCGTGGCCGCGCGCTCATCGGACATGTTCGGGGTTACACCGGCCAGCCGAATAAGCGCGGCTGTACCACCCCCGGGGCTTTTCGCCGGGCGGCCCGGACCATCATGTATGCTCACGGTCAGCGAGGACATCGAGATTGAGGCACCGGTCGCCGAGGTGTTCGACTATATGGACAACCCCCACAACCAAACGGAGATTAGCCCCTCGGTCACGGACATCCGCGATGTCGAGCAGGACGAGTCGGGAAAGTCGCTCGCGTTCACCTACGAGATGGCAGGGGTTCCGCTGAACGGTCGGCTGGAGACCCGCGTCTACGAGCCCGAAGAGCGCATCGTCTTCGACATGGAGGGGGCATTGTCAGGCACGATCACGTGGGAGTTCGAGCCGAGCGACGCAGGGACCCGCGTCACCTACGGCGCAGAGTATGATCTTCCCTCATCAGTGTTGGAGCGGGTCGTCCGCCCGTTCGCCGAGCGCTATAACGAGCGAGAACTCCGCACAACCTTAGAGAACCTGAAGACCCGCGTCGAGACGGCCGGCTGACCGGCGGTCGAAAGCGAAACGACGGAGTAGGATGACGACAAAGGGGGGGTATGGCAGAGCGCGCCGGCCCACGCACGGAGGGCCCCGAGGAGTGGCTCGCGACCCTCGACGAACTGCTCGACGAGGGGGTCGAGCGCGAGGAGCATCTCCACGTCAGCGCCGAGGACCTCTCGGTGGAAGTGCCGGTCGCCTTTGGCGAAGAGACGCCGCGTGCGGAGTGGCGCTTCGACGGCGATCTCACCGTCCAGATAGACGGTGTCCGCGGCTCGCTTGCCGAATGGTTCCGGCTATACGGAGAGACGCCGCCGCGAGACGCGACGACCGACGAGTAACTCCGGACCGACTATATATGTCTTTCACAGGTACCGATAGCTCGCCGTGCAGATCGAGTGACGCGGCCGGCACCAGTCCTCTGTAATCCCGTATCGGCCGACAGCGCGCTCGAAACGACCACTGCGTCGGGATCCTGTCTGTCTATATAGCTATACCCGTGTGAACAGTTTACTGGCCGAGACCGCTGAGCGACCAATAGTGCTATTACAAATCTCTTTATTCGGAACCGGGGAGATACGCGTGATGGCAGACAACGAGAGCGGTGGGACGTCACGGCGCAGTTTCCTCACGACCGCGGGCGCACTTGGCGCGGCTGGACTGGCCGGCTGTACGGCTCAGAACGGTGGAAACAGCGGCGGCGGAAACAGCGGTGGCAGCTCAAATACCCTGTCGGGGTCTATCAGCATCACCGGCTCTTCGACGGTGTTCCCGCTCGCGACGGCGATGGCCGAGGAGTTCCGCAAGGAGCACCCCGAAGTAGAGATTGATCTCAAGTCGACCGGCTCGGGTGGCGGGTTCGAGAACTTCTTCTGTCCCGGCGAATCGGACCTCAACAACGCCTCCCGCCCGATGAAGGAGTCGGAGATGGAGAAATGTGCCGAGAACGGCATCGAAGCACACGAAATCAAGGTGGCGACAGACGCACTGACGGTCGTCATCAACAACGAGAATGACTGGGCGACGGAACTCACCGTCGACCAGCTCGCGCAAATCTGGGGGCCCGAGGCCGAAGCTGGCCAGACGTGGGCCGACATCGACTCGTCATGGCCTGACGAGGAAATCGAGCGGTTCGGCGCCGCCGAGACGTCCGGCACGTTCGACTACTTCACCGAGGTTATCAACGGCGAGGAGGGCGCCCACACCTCTGACTACGAGGCGACGGAGAACGACCGCTCTATCGTCCAAGGCGTAAAGGGGAGCAAGTACGCCATCGGCTACTTCGGCTTCGCCTACTACTTCCAGAACCCCGACCAGGTGACCGCCGTCGCGGTCGACGACGGCGACGGGCCAGTGAAGCCCTCGCTGGAAGCAGCCGCATCTGGAGAGTACACCCCACTCTCGCGGCCACTCTTTACCTACCCGAAGAAATCCGCGCTCGCCGAGGAGCACATCGCGGCATTCTGTCGGTTCTTTGTTGAGTCGTCCACCAGCGAGGAGATTGTCGCCCAGCGTGTCGGCTACGTCCCGAACACGGAGGAGACGGCCCAGACGGAACTCGAGGAATTGAATGCCGCCATCGAGGAGGCGTCCGGGTGAGTCGTCGGTCGCGCGGCGCGTCCGTCCGGTTTAAGACCACCCCGACGTAGACGCCAAACAGATGAGCAACGACAGACGCGGCGTCGACCTCCGCGGAGATCGGGGGTCACAAGACCTCCGGGAGCGGGTGTACCACGCCGTCTTCTTCGCCTGTGCGGCTGTCTCCGTGCTCACGACGGTCGGGATCATCCTCTCGCTTGCGGTGCCCGCTGCCGGCTTCTTCGCGGAGGTATCGCCCGCCGAATTCCTCCTCGGTACGCAGTTCAGCCCCAAGATCGACGGCGTGTTCGGCGTGCTTCCGCTGGTGTTCGGAACGCTACTCATCACGGTCGGTGCCGCGGCCGTTGCGCTTCCGTTCGGACTGCTGACGGCCATCTACCTCAGCGAGTACGCCCTGACGCGCCGACGGGCCGTGCTGAAACCCCTGCTCGAGGTGCTTGCGGGTGTCCCAACGGTCGTATACGGCTACTTCGCACTCGTCTACCTGACGCCGATTCTCGACGCGATTCCCGGGCTCGAGTTGGGAACGTTCAACGCGCTGTCGGCCTCCATCATCATGGGTATCATGATCATCCCGATGGTCTCATCGATCAGCGAGGATGCCATGAGCGCGGTGCCTGACTCGCTGCGAGAAGCCTCCTACGGGCTTGGATCGACGAAGTTCGACGTGTCGACGAGTGTCGTCGTTCCGTCGGCTGCGTCCGGCATTGCATCCTCGTTCATCCTCGCCATCTCGCGGGCGGTCGGCGAGACGATGATTGTCGTCGTCGCCGCGGGCCAGACCCCACGGCTCCCGGACTCGCTGCCAGACCTACTGACAGCCTTCTTCCAGTCCACACAGACGATGACGAGCGCCATCGTCCAGCTCGGACTCAGTGACCTCTCGGGAGGGACGACCGGCTACCGGGCGCTGTTCGCCATCGGGCTCACACTGTTCGTACTCACACTCGGGTTGAACGTATTGAGTGACGTAATCGTGCGGCGGTTCGAGGAGGACTACGACTGATGGCAACGGGAACTGAGACTGACGACAGTCCGGTCTTCGGCCGCGTCAGTCGCGCGCGGGGCGTCGTCTTCGAGTATGTCACCTTCGTCGCCTCAGTGTTTGGCATCGCGTCGCTGGCGGTCTTGCTCGGCTACGTCGTCTGGGATGCGTTCGGACTCGAGAACGCGGCGCCGGCGTGGTACGGTATCTTCCTGCTTGTCGTCGTCGGACCTGTTGTCGGCTTCCTCCTGTACGCACGCCGTGACCCGCTCGCCAGCGAGGTGGCACTTGAGGTGACCGCTACCGCACTGGGCGGGCTGCTCGCGGGCACCGCGCTCGTCATTGTGCTCGACATCATCGCCGGCCCGGGAGTATGGTTCGCCTATTTCCTGACGGTTATCCTTCCGGTCGCCGGTCTCGGGCTTTATGCCCGTCAGAGCGAGGCCGGCTGGGTCGGACTGGCGATACTCGCGGCACTTGTCGTCGGCCCCGTGGTCGGCACGCTCGCACTTGGCCCGCTCTCGGGACTGGCATTCATGCTTGGCCCACCCGGTGTCTACTTTCTCTCGCTGGTCGTTCCTGGTGCGCTTGCGGTCCGGTACGTCGTCGATGAGTGGTTCACAGTCGGCAACGGGACCTACGCCGCCGGGGCGATGCTCGTGGTTGCCGTCGCAGCGGTGCCGGCCGTCGACACTGTGGCAGCCGTCAGCCGGTCGGTGTGGCTCATCCTCCTCACGACGCTGGTCGCGCCGCTGACCGCCGTTGTGGGGCGGAACGCCGCACTTCCTGAGCGCCGGGCGGGCCTCGCCGGACCGCTCGCGTTCGTCGTCGGCGTTGGCCTGCTCGCGATTGTCCCCGACCTGCTCGGCATCGCCGGGCCGACACCGTGGTTCGACTACCAGTACGTCACCTCGGCACCTTCGCAGACAGCCGAGCAGGCGGGACTCTACCCGGCTATCGTCGGCTCCGTGTTTATTATCGTCCTAGTAGCGCTGCTGACGCTACTGCTCGGGGTCGGGGCCGCACTCTACCTCGAGGAGTATGCCCCCTCCGGCGGCCGCCTTGGGACGGTGACCCGGCTCATCCGCATCAATATCTCGAACCTCGCGGGCGTCCCCTCTGTCGTCTACGGCCTCCTCGGGCTGGCGGTATTCGCCAACACGCTTCAGTTCGGCTTCGGGACCGTCGTCACGGCGGCATTCACCCTCTCCCTGCTTATTCTCCCAATCGTCATCATCTCGGCGCGGGAGGCGATTCGGTCGGTCCCCGACTCGCTGCGGGATGCCTCCTACGGGATGGGAGCGACCCGCTGGCAGACGGTCAAGAAGGTCATTCTGCCGCGAGCGGTGCCAGGCATCCTCACCGGTACCATCCTCGCGCTGGGACGAGCCATCGGCGAGACGGCCCCGCTCATCATGATTGGCGTCGCGACGACGAAGTTTACGCCGCCGAGCGGTCCCTTCGACAGCACGACAGCGATGCCGATGCAGGTGTTCGTCTGGTCGTCGTACCCAGGAGAGGCGTTCCAGCACGGTGTCGTCGCGGCAGGGGTGGTGACCCTCCTCATCGTCCTGTTGAGTATGAACTCCATCGCGATCCTGCTGCGCAACAAGTTCGAGCGAGGTGACATCTAATGGCAAAAAACGATGAAACGACGGCCACGACCGGCCACGACGACACGGACGAACAGCTCATAACCACCGACGTCACTGACGGTCTCAATGAGACGGACCGGGCAACCGGACGCACAGAGACGATGATCGAGGCGCGCCACATCGATGTCCACTACGGGGACGTGCAGGCGCTCGACGACGTCTCGCTGGAGATTCCCGAGGGACAGGTAACTGCAATGATTGGGCCGTCGGGCTGCGGGAAGTCGACGTTCCTCCGGTGTATCAACCGGATGAACGACCTCGTTGATTCGGCTCGCGTCGACGGCGAACTCCTCTTGCGCGGAAAAAACGTCTACGACGATGATGTCGACCCCGTTGCACTTCGGCGGCGCGTCGGCATGGTATTCCAAGAGCCGAACCCGTTCCCCAAGAGCATCTATGACAACGTCGCCTACGGGCGGCGCATCCAGGGGATGGAAGGAGATATGGACGAAGCCGTCGAGCAGGCACTTCGACGGGCGGCCCTGTGGGACGAGGTGAACGACCAGCTCGACAAGTCCGGCCTCGACCTGTCGGGCGGCCAGCAACAACGGCTCTGTATTGCCCGTGCTATCGCGGTCAATCCGGACGTCCTGCTGATGGACGAACCGGCTTCTGCGCTGGACCCCATCGCCACCTCGAAAATCGAGGACCTCATCGACGAGCTCGCAGAGGAGTATACCGTCGTCATCGTCACCCACAATATGCAGCAGGCGGCCCGCATCTCTGACAAGACGGCAGTGTTCCTCACTGGCGGGAAGCTCGTCGAATATGACGATACGGAGAAGATCTTCGAGAATCCCGAGAGCGACCGCGTCGAGGACTACATTACGGGGAAGTTCGGCTGAGAACGTCCCGCGCCAGCGTTCGGGGCCAGTGTGGACTACATACTCTACTCGCCCACCGCTTGGGCGGTTCGCTCCTTGCGGGTAGCTTCGGGGAGTGAGGGCAGCAGGTCTGTCACCGTAGTCTGCTCACCACGAAGGCTGAGTCGACCAACACGCGTCGCTGGGCGGGCGAAAAATGGAAGAATGGAAGAACAGCAGCGCCAGGCTAGCGCGTTACCGCGGGAGAACGTCGTACGGGAGCCGAACAACGCCGTAGCGACCGAACCGCTCCTTGATAAACGACTCAAGCCGACCGAACGTCGGCCGGGCAAGCATCGCGGGCAGGTAGAACTCCGTCGTGTCGTGTGTCGACTGTGTCTCGCTCATAGCAATTAAAATGAGGAGAGTCGGGAGCATGACGCTCTCGGTGTACATGTACACCCATTCATATACCGATTGTCTGTGTTACACACTAACACCCGATTGTTTTTGACAAATTTTAGAATTAGCGTACTATATCACACGTTCGGTATGTTAACATACATCTGACTGCGGCGCCGCCTCGCAAACGGGAAAACGGCTACCGACGTGCACTCGGTATATTCGTTGTTGCGTATCACACAGTATTCTTTTATACGAACGGCTGCCAGAAAGCTATCGTTGAACCGACGTACGCGGTTTGTCTCAGGATATGTGTGCTACACGTGTTCATCAGAGCCGTGATGGGTCAAGCAGCGGTTTCGCCAGAACGGACGACCGACGAACCGACGGGCGGCAGCCAGCCGGCAACGGGCCAGCGTGCCGGTGGCAACAATGAGTGCCAAGGACACCGTCTCGCTGCAGGTCCGCAACATCGGGGGTATCGACGAGACGCATGTCGAGTTCTCCGAAGGAGTAACGCTGCTCTCAGGAGCGAACGCGTCGAATAAATCCTCGTTGCTCCGGGCGTTAACGGGCGTGCTCGGCGGGCCGACGCCGCCGCTGAAGAGCGACGCCGACAGTGGGAGCGTTACTCTGCAGATCGGCGATGAGGAGTATCAGCTCCAGGTGGAGCGCGAGGATGACGACCCGGTTGTCACCGAACGGACGCCGTATCTTGACGATTCGGACCTCATCGAGTTGTTCGTGGCGCTTACCGAGACGAACCCGATTCGGCGGGCCGTGCTCGCGGGCGAAGATCTCTATCCTCACCTGATGGAGCCGGTCGACACGGCCGAAATCGAGGCTGATATCAAGCGACTACAGGCGGAACAGCGATCTATCGCCGACCAACTCGATGAGATAAACGACGCCGAGCGCCGACTGGCTGAGCTTCGAGATCGGCGAGCAACCGTCGCCGATGACCTTGCGGCCACTGAAGAGCAACTCGCCGACCTCCGTGCCGACATCGATGAGCTTGAGGCGGCGGTGGCGGCGGACGATGAGGAGAGCGACGCCCTCAGCGAGAAGCGTGCGAGACGGAGCGACCTGACCGCGCGCATCTGCACCCAAGAAGCCGCGCTTGAGGAGCTGACTGCCGAGCGGGAGTCGGTCAGAGAGCGACTCGCAAGCTTCGACGTGGACGCCGACACAGATATCGAGCAACTCGACGAGCGACTGGACACGCTCCATCGGCGCAAGCAGGCTGTGGCTGACACGCTCAACACGCTGTCATCGGTCATCGAGTTGAACACACAGCTGCTCGAACGGCCGTCCGAACTCCCCGATTCGCTGACCGACGAGAATGTCGTTGGCGAACTGCACCCGGGCACAGGGTCGGTTACCTGCTGGACCTGCGGGAGTACCGTCGAGCGGGCAGCCGTCGCCGACCAGATGGAAGCCATCGAGGAACTACTGCGCGAGAAGCGCAACGAGCGTGACGAATTGACCGAGCGTATCCAGGGGCTGACGGAGCGAAAACAGCAGGTGGCGGAACGTCAGTCGGAGTTGGCCGAACTCCGACGCCGTGAGACGGAGCTAGATGAGGAGATACGCGGACGTGAGCGAACGCTCGAGCAGCTCCGGAGTGATCGACGGGCGGTCGAGCGCGATATCGAGGAACTGCGCTCAGCAGCTGATGAGCCCAGCGACGAGCAGCAGGCACTCGCCGAAAAGTACGCGACTGTGGGTGACTTGGAGTACGAGCGGGGAGCGCTTGCTGGCGAACTCGAAGAGCTCGACGAAGAGATGGCACAGCTTGAGACGAAGGTGGCCGACCGGCCGGCGCTTGAGGAACGACAGGAAACGGTCGAGAAACGGCTGACAGAGCGGCGGCAAGCCGTCGAGCGTCGCGAGGCGGCGCTCGTCGAGACGTTCAATGAAGAGATGACACGGACGCTGGCGGCCCTCGCGTATGACCGCATCGAGCGGATCTGGCTTGAGCGGGTGGAAAGCAGCGATGGTCGGTCGTTCCGGCTCAATGTCGTCCGGGCGACCGAGGACGACACCGCATACGCCGACACCGTCGACAGCTTATCGAAGAGCGAACGGGAGATAGTCGGGCTGGTGGTCGCGCTGACTGGCTATCTCGTCCACGAGGTTCACGAGCGGGTACCGTTCATTATCATCGACGCCATCGAGATGTTCGACGCCGACCGCATCGATGGGCTCGTCGAGACGTTCGGCGAGCACGCGACCAATCTCCTCGTGGCGCTCCTGCCGGAACAGGGCATGGAGGTTGACGGCTACGAAACTGTCTCACCGGCAGAGAGACAACAGGGGCAGCGACCGCCAGGTCAGCGGTGACACGAACAGCCACCCCGGTCGAGCAGCCGCGAGAAGCTGTACGCGTCGTTGCACTCAGCGCAGTTCACCCGGAGACTCACCGTGACCGATGGCGTAGTCACCGCGATATCGCCGCGGCGTGACAGCCGCTCAAGCGTCGACTCGGCCACTGTTGCCAGCCGGGAGCGAAGCTTCATCACCGACTCGCGGGCGTCGACGGCGTCGGTGAGCTGTGTGTCCGTTGTCATGCCGAGACAGTCGGTAAGGTGATTCTGGACGGTCACGTGACTGACGAAGTCATCGGTGACTGCGGCAGGGTCGACGCCGTTGCGCGACAATCGCGCCTCTGCGTCAACACGAGCACCCGCAGTCACGTCCTCGTCCGTCAGGAGCCGATGGAGGTTCTCGACTTCCCCATCCAGCGGCTCCATCTCGGCCCCCTCCATCGCCGCGCGCAACACTGACTGGTTATAGAACGTGGCCAGCGCCCGGAGACTAGCACCATCGCGTCGGCGCGTGCGGAGCCGGTCGTCGATGTTCGCGAGCGAGCGTCGCTCGGCGACGCGGTCAATTTTGCAGCCGTCTGTTCGCTCCGAAACCATCCTGACGGCACAGTAGACGAGAGAGCCTCAAGAGCCCATCCCCCTCGCGGCCTCAGGGCCACCATTATAACTGTCCATCCCCTATTTGGGGGACAGGCGACCCACCCGTGACAGCCGCTCGCGGATGTGTGTCGACGAAGTCGGGCAGCCCATGTCAATCACCGTCAAGCTCCACGTTACCCACGACAAACTCGCCTTAGTGCCGACGCTATGCGCGCTAGACAGCGTCCACATTAGAGTCATTACCCACGGCAACACCGACCCGGACGCCAGTGTCTTTCCATTCCTCATCGAACATGACGACCAGTCGGCGTTAGAGTCGGCACTCGACGCGGACCCCACTGTCGAGGCGTATGAGTGTGTAGACTGGACGAGCGAGGGAGGTGTCTACTACATTGCGCACACGCCAGAGACGAAGCTTATCAGTCCTGTCGTGACAGCGGTCAACGGCTTCATGATGAAGACCGAAACGCAGGGACAGGGGTGGCTCATTCGGATGCTGTTGCCCGACCGGGAGGCGCTCAATACCATCTGGGAGTTCGCAAATGACAACGACATCTCCCTCGAAATCATCGAAATTTATGGCAAAAGCGAAAGCGTCGGTGAACGCTCCTACGGGCTAACGGACGAACAGCGGCAGGCACTCGCAATGGCGTACGAACATGGCTACTTCAACGAGCCGCGAGATGTCTCACTCAGCGAGGTGGCCGCAAAGATGGATCTCTCGTCGACGGCGATGAGCGGACGACTCCGCCGTGGTGTGGAGAACCTCATCGCGGCGACCATCAACGGCACAGACGAGGACAACTGAGTATGCCGACGGCTCGTCGCGGATGAGCCGACCTCTGTGAATGCACCTCACCGACGGTTCGACTGCCCTGCGTGGCCGTTCAGTCCTCGTCGCCCGACTGCGGAACCGGGCGGAGCGCTGCAGTCCCCCTGTCGTAGCCCAGCCAGACGCTCAACACGGCCGCGACGATGAGCATGTAGACGGGAAACAGCGCCACGACCGTATAGCCGACCGCCAGCAAGGAAAGCGAGCCACCCCAGTAGAGGACTGCGATGACTCCAAGTCCGATGACAGCCGCGGCAATCGTACCGGTCCGAAAGGCGATGGCTGCTGCGTGGCCGGGTGGAGTCCGGACGGTCGGCATACGTCTAACTAGTAGGGCGGGAGGCTTGAATCGTCTCCCGAACGAGGCCGCATGCGCCCAGAGATACGGTTCCCGATTTAAATTCCTGTGGCACGCAACGTCATACTTTATCATTAGATGCCGATTCGGTTTGCTCGAATGTCGAACGAGGAATCTCACCCGAACCACCCAAGTGTGGACCAGTCGGATCGAATCGTCCCCCGGAATCTGCGTCAGACCGGCGACCCTAACATCGAGATGTTGGTGTCGACCCGTGTGCGGAAGTCCCCATTCTTCCACAAGTCGTTCAACGAGAACGGTGCCTGGCGCTGTACCGTCTACAACCGCATCTACCACCCGCGTGGCCTCGTCGAGCCTGAGGACGGCGGTGCGATGGCCGAGTATGAGGCGCTGACGAACTCGGTCACCCTCTGGGATGTCGCCGTCGAGCGGCAGATTCGCGTCAAAGGCCCGGATGCCGAGGCGCTCACCAACTACGTCGTCACCCGAGATATCACCGGAATGGACGCGATGGATGGTAAGTACGTCATCCTCTGTAACGAGGACGGCGGCGTGCTGAACGATCCCGTGCTCCTGCGGCCGGACGAAGACGAGTTCTGGTTCTCCATTTCGGACTCGACGCTGATGCAGTGGCTGCAGGGTGTCAACGTCGACAACGATTTCGACGTCGAAATCGACGAAATCGACGTTGCGCCGATGCAGATTCAGGGGCCACTCTCCGAAGATGTCATGATTGACGTCGTCGGGGATGAGGTCAGCGACATTCCATACTACGGTCTGATGGAGGCCGAAATCGACGGCGTCGATGTGCTCATTAGCCAGACTGGCTTCTCCGGCGAGAAGGGCTTCGAAATCTATGTGAAGGACGCCTCGAAGTACGCTGAGCGTGTCTGGGATCCCGTTCACGACAGCGTCGTCGAACACGGCGGGATGCAGATTGCGCCAGGCCATCACCGCCGCATCGCGGCCGGTATCATGTCGTGGGGACAAGACCTCGACCACGAGACGTCGCCCTTCCAGGTGAATCTCGGCTATCACGTCCCTGATGACAAGGACGCCGACTACATCGGAAAGGAGGTGCTCGAGGAACAGAAAGAGCAGATCGAGAACGGCGACTATCCGTTCACCCACAAGCTCATCGGACTGAAAATGGCCGGCGAGCCGATTCGCGACTACGCGCCAGACTTCTGGCTTATTTCGGACCCCGAAACTGGCGAGGAGTGCGGCTACCTGACGTCGCCGTGGTGGAACCCAGACCTCGAGACCAACATCGGTATGGGCTTCGTCCCGGCAGAGAAGATTCAGGAAGTGACGGACACGCCGCTCAATGACGACATCTACGACGAGGAACTTGACTTGGAGTTCCAAGTCCACCTCCCTGACGAGTACTCCGAGGAGCCAGGTGAGCCGACGTTCGCGACGGCAGCGAAGGTGCCGTTCAAAGAGTCGGTCAACCCGAGTGCTCGCGAGCAGGCGAAGCTGAACGCGCGCAAGGAAGCAGAGCAGAACGACTGAATGCCGATACGGGAGCCGGCAGCTCCGAGCGGCTCCCGATTTAACGGGCGAATCGTCATCTCCTGCCGTCGACTCTGCTATCTATGGAGAGCGAAAATCAAACGCTAAATGACCTCCTGGCCGGCATCGCAGCCACGGGCACGGGCTCAGCCGGTGGCACGGCGATTGCTGTCGTCGGTGCCGTCGCCGCATCGCTATGCGAGATGGCGTGTCGTCACACCGAACCGCCCGCGCCGCCGGAGGATTCACCAACCACGCGATTGGCGACCCAGCGGATGCGGTTGCTCGCGCTCGCAGACGCGGACGCGGCGGTCGTTGACGCGCTGTTCGGCACAGACGCGGAAGACAACGAGCGGACGCGACGCCGTGCGGTTGGCATCCCCCTCGCGGTCGGGGAATCGTGTGTGACTATTGTCGAGACCGGGAAAGGGATTGTTGCCACCCGCGACGGGCCCGCAATCGACGACGCAGTAACAGGGGTACTGCTCGCTGAAGGCGCCGGGCGGGCGGCCACACACACCGTGCGGACGAACCTCGACATGCTCTCAGACCCGACGTTCGCCGCACGCGTTGAAGCGCGCGTCACTGACATCGAAGCGGTCGTCGGAGACGGGCGAGGGGCGTGGACCAGCGAGGAGTGACCGGCAGATTAGTCGTATAGTCTGAACTCGTCGGTGAGGGTGTCGACCCGGTCGGTAACTGACGCGATAACGTGCTCGTCGTCGGGAGCCTCGACCACGTCGGCGATGAGGTCCGCAACCTCACGACAGGCTGCTTCGCCAAAGCCGCGGGTAGTGAGGGCGGGGGTTCCGGCACGGATGCCCGAGGGGTTGAACGGCGAGCGGGTCTCGCCGGGCACCGTGTTCGCGTTCAGGACGAGACCGGCCTCCTCGAGTGCAGCCTCTACCTCCTTGCCGGTCGTGTCCGGGTGCGAGGGCCGAAGATCGACCAATACGAGGTGGTTGTCGGTCCCGCCGGAGACCAGCGAGAGGCCACGCTCTCGCAGCCCGTCGGCCAACGCCTGTGCGTTCGCAACTGTTTGCTCAGCGTACGTCTCGAATGTAGGGTCAAGCGCCTCGCCGAAGCCGACTGCCTTGCCTGCGACGTTGTGCATCGCTGGACCGCCCTGCGCGCCCGGGAAGACGGCGCTGTCAACAGCATCAGCGTGTTCCTCGTCACACATGATGATACCGCCGCGACCTGCGCGGATGGTCTTGTGTGTCGATCCGGTGACGAAGTCGGCGACGCCAACGGGCGACTCGTGGACGCCCGCCGCGACGAGTCCCGTGATGTGGGCGATGTCCGCAAGGTGGTACGCGTCAACCGCCTCCGCGGCTTCCTGAATCCGTTCCCACTCTACCTCCCGAGGATACGCCGAGTAGCCCGACACGATAATGTCCGGGTCGAACGACTCGGCCGTCTCGCGGAGCCCCTGGTAATCGATGTAACCGGTCTCCGGGTCGACCTCGTACTGTTCGACCTCGTATGTCTGGCCAGTGAAGTTCGCCGGGTGACCGTGTGACAGGTGGCCCCCGTGTGTCAAGTCTAATGACAGGATACGGTCTCCCGGCTCAAGGACAGCAAGGTAAACGCCCATGTTCGCCTGGGTGCCCGAGTGGGGCTGGACGTTGACGTGTTCTGCACCCCACAGCTCCTTGGCCCGCTCGATGGCAACGGACTCAACCTCGTCGGCGTAGACGCAGCCGCCGTAGTAGCGCTCGCCGGGGTACCCTTCGGCGTAGTTGTTCGTCAACTCCGAGCCCTGCGCCTCAAGCACGGCCTCCGAGACGTGGTTCTCGCTGGCGATCATCGCGAGCGTCTCGTTCTGGCGGCGACGTTCGCCGGCGAGCGCATCGGCGATAGTCGGGTCCGTCTCACGGACGGTCTCGTACGACATGCTATGTTAGTACGAGCGACCGGATAATAATCTAGTCGGTGCGGTGAGAGAAACAGGAAGTATCTGGCTTCCGTCTGCTATCCACAAAAGGTAACTATACTGTTATTTTGGGATAGGAATTAGCTTAGCCGGCGACGTCGCCACTGTTCGGTGTCAGGGGTCTGATTGAACGTGTACACGTGGATACCACGGAGTCCGTACTCCGGGTCATCTGCGTACGGCGCGAGTCCGTCGACCAGGTCGTCCGGTTCGTAGGTGCCACGGGAGCCGACGAGTTGTTTCACGAAACCGAGGACGCCTGTTGTCTTGCGAAGGAACTCGATGGAGTCACCAACTCCCACTTTCTGTGAAATCTCCATCAACCGCTTGTAGTTCATCACGCCGGGGATACCAACCTCGACCGGTAAATCGACACCACGGGCGCGAATCGCTTCGATCCACGCGATGACCGCCTCGGGGTCGTAGCACAGTTGTGTAACAATATAGGTGGCGTACGGTGCTTTGCGATCCATCGCTGCTGCGAGGGTTTCGTCGTCGAGGAAGTCGTGTCCTTCCGGGTAACCGGTGATTCCAATCTCCTCGAACTCGTAGTCGGTCTCCTCGAGCGCGACCAGCAGTTCGTACGCGGATTCGAACGTCCCGGCGGGCTCCTCACGATCACCACCGGGGACGAAGATGTCGGTTACACCCGCCGCAACCAGCCGGTCAGCGATGTCGATGAGCTGTGCGCGGTCCTCAACGTACCGCGCTGCAATGTGCGGGACTACATCGTACCCCGCGGCCGCTGCCTGCTCTGTCTTCTCGACGGTACGTTCGATACCGAGTTGGGGCGAGGTTGTGATTGCGACCGTCGCTCCATCAGGGAGGTGGTCAATCTCCTCATCGAAGCTCTCGAACGGCATCAGCTCGAACCGCGCGCTCGTGAGAAGCGCCTCCACCCCCGCTTTGTCCACCGATTGTGTTCGCAAGGCCATCCGTTACCAACCACTCGGGCGGCGGCGACTTCTAAATGTGGGTGGCCAGCCGAACCCGTTTAAATACCCGACTCGTCGGCACAGCGCTCCTGAATGCGTTCGATGACCGCCTCGCGTGAGCGGCCGCGATGGTCGTCAGTCAGCCGGTGCATGACCTGTTCAAGGAGACCGAGCTCCGCCAGCAGTTCTCGCGTGCGGTTCTGGCCGACCCCGAGCGCGCGGGTGACCTCGTAAACGGTCGTCGCGTCAACCACCGCGTCAACGATATCGCTCACCGAGACACCTGTTGGAAGGTCGACGACGTCGGCGACAGCCGACTCATCAGGAAGTTCGGGCACGGATGCATCGGCCTGCTCGCCCGTGTCTCCCTCTGTGTCATCCGTGGTCGTCTCGTAGGAATCCGGCGTGTGGATCCCGGCATCAACCATGTAGCGACGGACCGTCTCGGCGACGACATCCATCTCGATGTGGCGGCTCATCTCCTCGAAGGTGGCACACGACTCGTACAGTGCCGCGAGATACTCCGTGTCTTTGTAGGGCGGCACCGACTCGTCGCGGATGGCTGTGAACTCGGGGGACGGAGCCGACGATGGCGACGAGGCAGTGATAGCTCCGCCGTCCGCGACGGCTTCCACGGTCGAGTGATCACGTTCATCTGCAGAGTGACCGCGCTGGTTGTCGTCTGTGGCTTTCGGCTCCGGTTCGGGGCGGAAGGTGAGTTCATGAGAGCAGCGGAGCCGGCCTTCGTCTGTCGCAGCGACATCGGTCACCTGTTCGGCGGTGACCGGCGTACCGTCCGGCAGCAACGACGTCAGCGAGGGAGGCGTGAACTCAACCTCAAGATGGCCGCTTTCCGCGACGCCAGCGGCTTCAACCGCAAACAATCCGTCGTCAGCACACCGTGGCGTGTGGTCAACGACGAGTTCGACGGTCACCTCCGGACTTCCCATCGCCACCTCGACGGACTGTACCGAACTGTCGTGTGACTCGCAGGCGTCCATGACATCGGAGAGCGCGTCGAACGTCGGTCGTTGAACCATGTTTCTACCCTCCTATGATATGTTATGGACTATCACGCTACGTGCGGAATAGCCAACATCTTCAAGTCAGGGTGGTCAATTGAGGGGTCGTCAAGAGGGCACGCCCAGTGCAGCCACCCGCTCGCCCGCGATAACCGTCCCACGTGCCAGTGAGTACACCACTCCCGCCTCGTCGGTCGTCGGCGTCGCCAGCAGCTCGAAAGAAGCGGGGTCGTAAATCCTGCCAAGCTGCGTCTCGGCTGTAAGTGACTCCCCCACGGCGACGTCCGGGGCTGGTTCGAACAGGCCTGAATCGGCCGCAGTGACCGGCGATAGCGACGCGCGCAACTCCATCTGGTCGGCCGGCGCGACCGATCCAGAGAGTACTCCCAGCGACTGGAGCGCTCGCTCAACGCCGTCAGCACCGGTCGTGGCCGCCTGTGGCGCGACCGTCCGGCTGTTCGACAGTTCGGCGGTGATGGCAGGAATCCCAGCCTGGACCGCTGCAATCCGGAACTTCCCGGTCGTGGTGTCGCTGGCGTCCGGCTCGGACTCATCGACAAGCCGGTAATCGGTCCCGAAGACGGTCGCTAACCGTTGTGAGGCATCGTCGCCCGCGTATCGGACGTGCGAAAGCATGTCCGGTGTCCCAGTGTGAAGATCGATAGCGGCGTCGGCATCAACGACAAGCGGCCACAGCCGACTCACGAGTCGTTCACCGAAACTTCCGGACTCGTCGCCCGGCCAGTCACGGTTCATGTTGAGACTCCGCGCGTCGTAAGCCACGGGAGACGTGTACGACCGGTGGTCGAACGCCGGCGGGTTCGCCACGGGAACCACACGAACTTCCCCAGCGAGTCGGCTGTCAACCAGTCGGTCGTGGAGACGGCGGAGCGCGGCCGGCCCGTTGAGTTCAATGCCATGTTGGGCAGCCTGGACATACACGGTCGGGCCGTCTCCGCCGACGTACCGATGGACGGTGACCGTGAGGTCCTGACCGGACGGAAGCGTTCCGAGCCGCCGGGGCTCTGTCCTGTGGGTCACGCGGTCGGAGGTCACGTCGGTGTCTGCAACGGCGAGCGACAAAAGCACTTGTCGGGGCTACAGGTCTATTTACATTACTAGATGTGTAAAGACCGAACCAATTCCTCTTTTTGTCCTGATAGGTAGAGGGACGTCCCGGGCGTGGCGATAGCTATATGCGGCCGCCAGCGCCACGTTTACACCGAATTCATGGACCCTACCGAGAGCCTCCCGTCGGAAGCCGACACGGTCATCGTCGGTGCGGGAATCGTCGGGTGCAACATCGCCTATCAGCTGACGAAGCTCGGGCGCGAGGATGTCGTCGTGGTCGACCAGGGACCAATGCCGACCACCGGCGGCTCCTCCACGCATGCGCCCGGTATCATGTTCCAGACGGCAGAGCCGAAGACGCTCAGCCAGTTCGCGAACTATAGCCGGTCGCTCTACTCCGAACTGGAAGGGGCAGACGGGAAGCAAGCGTACAACGAGACCGGCGGTATCGAGGTGGCTCGTTCAGAGGAACGGATGGCGTTCCTCCAGCGGCGCGTCGAACACGCAAAGGCGTGGGGCATCCCAGAGCCACAACTGCTCTCGCCGTCGGAAGTCACCGACCATCTGCCGCTCGTGGACGAAGAGCAGATCCTCGGCGGCTACTACTCGCCGACGGACGGCCAGGTATCGGGCGTCATCGCCTGTGACGCACTCGCCCGCGAGGCCATCGATCGGGGTGCGAGATTTGTCCCCCACACGCGAACCGAGGACGTGAAGACCAACGGTGGGTCGGTGACGGCGGTCGAAACAGAACGGGGCACTATCCAGTGTGATGAGGTGGTCGTTGCGACGAACATCTGGGCCCGCCAGCTCGGCGAGAAGTTGGGTGTCCACCTGCCGGTCACACCGGTCGAACACCAGTATACGATGACGGAGTCGCTCGACGAGCTTGCCGAGAGCGCCGTCGACGTGACGAACCACCCCCTGTTCGAGAACTACGAGAACGTCTCTGGTGAGAAGGCAAAGCGGCTGCTTGTCGGCCCAGACCGGCCGATTCTCCGCGACCAAGATAATGCGATGTACTTCCGCACCCACGGCGACTCCTACGGAATCGGCTCGTACAACCACGAGCCGATTGTCCCGGACCCGATGGAGCTGGGTGGGAACGACCCGGACGGCGAGCAGGGGTCAGTCCACGAGTTCACCGACCATCACATGAACACCGCGACGCATCCGGACCGCCCGCACAAGCCCCCACGCCAGGCCAGCGACGAACTGCTGCCGGCCACGGCCGGGGCAGATCTCGAGTTTAAATACAACGGAATGTTCGCGGAGTCGCCCAACGGCCTGCCCGTGATGGGGCCTGTCCAGGAGTACGACGGGCTGTGGACGGCGGCCGCCATCTGGGTCACGCACGCCGGCGGGGCAGGCAAGGCACTCGCGGAGTGGATGGAGACAGGTGTCCCGAAGTTAGACGACGGACCGATCGATCTCGCACACTGTGACGTCAACCGGTTCGACGACCACGAAGGGAGCTGGGATTTCGCCCGCGATATCGGCGCAGAGGAGTATCGCATCGTCTACAATGTGATGCACCCGAAGTGGGTGTGGACAGAGACTCAGCGGGACATCCGCCGAACGCCGATGTACCACACCCACAAGGAGATGGGCGCAGAGCTGTGGGCCGAGGCCGGCTGGGAGGAGCCACAGTGGTTCGAGTCGAACGCCGACCTTGTCGAGAAGTACGAAGACGAGATACCCGACCGCAACGGCTGGGAAGGGAAGTACTGGTCCCCGATTGAGGGCGCAGAAGCGTTGCACGTCCGCAACCACGTCGGACTCCACGACATGACCTCCTTTAACAAGATGGAGGTGGTCGGGCGCGACGCCAGCGCGTTCATCCAGCGGCTCTGCACCAACGATATGGCCATCGACGTGGGCGAGGTGAAATACACGCTGATGTGCAACGAAGGCGGCGGCGTCCGCGCCGATATTACCGTCACCCGCGTCGATGAGGATCGCTATCTGCTCCTGACGACGGGCCGAGAGGTCGGAAACAACCATGTCGCGTGGGTGCGCGAGCAGTCACCGGAGGACGTCGTCGTAAACGATGTCACCTCGAGTCTCGCCGCGATGGTGTGTACTGGCCCCGACGCGCGAAAGGTGCTCTCGAAGGTAACCGACGTTGACCTCTCGGACGAGGCGTTCCCGTTCTTCACCAGCCAGCAGTTCTTCGTGAAGAACGTCCCAGTCACCGCGCTGCGGGTCTCCTACGCCGGCGAACTCGGCTGGGAACTGTATACCCCCTCCGAGTACGGCGAGCGGCTCTGGGAGCACATCCTCGAGGCGGGGGCGGAGTACGACATCCGGCCATACGGCAACGGCGCGCTCGACTCGCTTCGCATCGAGAAGGGCTTCCGGCTGTGGGGGAAGGATCTCCACACGGAGCACACGCCCTACGAGGCCGGCCTCGGCTGGGCGGTCGACACAGACACCGACTTCATCGGAAAGGACGCGCTCACAGAGCCGACCGCGGCCGCCGCAGACGGCGGCGAGCCGCGCCACGAAGTGGCATGTCTTACCCTCGATGATCCTGAGGCGACCATCTTGGACAACCGACCCGTCTTCGCACCCGGCGAGGACGAGTCGCTCGGCTACGTCCACAGCGCCGAATACGGCTACACTGCTGGCGCCTGCGTCGCCTACACGTACCTGCCGCCGGCGTATGCTGAGCCGGGCACCGACCTCGAGGTTCTGTTCGAGGGCGACCGCTACGACGCGACTGTCCGCGAGGAACCGCTAGTCTAAGTCGGCTCCACGTCGTATCCGCTGACCGTCACGTTGTGGCAGCACAACCCGCCCGCGCCACACTAGACCGCCGTTCGGCTATTCGGTGGCTACAGGCCTTGATACGTCCGTTTTTGGAGCCTCACAGTCAAGGCCACCGGTGTATTTATCCCGGCGAGCACCGACGCCATTAAGAGAGCAATGAGCGCGGGACAACTCCCTACAGAGGCCGAGACAGTGATTATCGGCGCCGGAGCCGTCGGGTGCAGTGTCGCCTACCATCTGACGGAACGCGGCGCCGAGGATGTCGTCGTGGTTGATCAGGGGCCACTCCCGGTTACTGGCGGCTCGTCCGTCCACGCACCGGGCATCATGTTCCAGACATCACCGTCGAAGATACAGACAAAGGCAGCCCACTACACCAGCCGACTGCTGTCGGACGCAGGCGTCTACGACGAGGTAGGCGGTATCGAAGTGGCCCGCTCGGAAGAGCGGATGGACTTCCTCCAGCGGCGCGTCGAGTGGGCGACAGCCTACGGGCTCCCCGATCCACAGTTGCTGTCACCCGACGAGGTGAGCGAGCATCTCCCGCTGGTTGATGCCGACGAGATTCTCGGCGGCTACTACTCACCGACGGACGGCCGCGTCGACGGGATCGGCGCACTCCAGTGGTATATGGAGCAGTCGAGCGCGGCATTCTTCGGTGATACCGAGGTGATGGACATTGACGTCGCCGGCGGCGGCGTACAAGCCGTCGAGACGGATTGTGGCCGAATCGACTGTGAGCGGTGTGTGATTGCGACGAACAACTGGGGCTACCAGACCGGACAGTTGGCCGGTCTCGATCTGCCTATCGCGCCTGTCGAACACCAGTATGTCGTCACCGAACCGATGGACGAACTTGCCGAATTCGACACCGCCGTCGGGGACAACACGACCGGCTTGGAGGTGCCGGGGGACCGCTCGATTGCCGAGTATATGAGCGAGGGGCCAACCCTGCCAGTCGGCCGCGACCAAGACCACTCCTTGTACTTCCGGAACCACGGCGACGCACTCGGGATGGGGTCGTACAACCACGAAACGCTCTCGGTCGACCCCAAGGCGATGGGGAAGAACAGCGAGGAGCGACAGGCATCTGTACGCGGCTTCACCCGCGAGCACTGGGAGACGCCAACCCACCGCGGGCGGGATAAGTCGGCCAAGCAGGCGTTCGACGAACTGCTGCCCGCGACAGCCGACCTCAAGTACGAGGCCACTGAAAACGGCATCTTCGTGTTTACCCCGGACGGGATGCCAGCGGTCGGCCCGACGAAGGTCGACGGGCTGTGGAGTGGACTTGCTATCTGGTGGACCCACTCGGCGGGCTATGGACATATCCTCGCCGAGTGGATGGAGACGGGGGTTCCGCGGCTCCCATCAGGACCCGTCGACACCGGTGGCATCCACGTGCGCCGGTTCGAACCACACGCCGGCGAGCCGGACTACTTCGTCGACCGAGGTGCCAAGCGGTACGAGCAGGTGTATAGCATCGTCGAGCCGCGCTGGCAGCCCGACGACCACCGTGGGCTCCGAACAAGCCCGTTCCACAGCCAGCAGGCGGCGTTGGGGGCGGAGTTCTACCAGTCAGGCGGCTGGGAGACACCGCAGTACTACGAGTCGAACGCCGACCTCGTCGACCGGTACGACGATCAGATTCCCGAACAGGACGGCTGGCAGGCAATCAACCGGTCGCCCATCGAGGCCGCCGAACATCTCCACACGCGTGAGCACGCCTCGATGTTCGACATGACTTCCTTCGCGTCGATTACCGTGGAGGGGCCCGACGCCGAGTCGTTCCTTCAGCGAGTCTGCTCGAACGATGTCGAAATGGACGTCGGCCAGGTGCGCTACTCACTACTATTGAACGAAGGCGGGGGTATCCTCGCAGATGTGACTGTCGTCAAGCTCGATGACAACGAGTACATGGTGACGACCGGCGGCGGCAACTCGCCGGGCATCCACGGCGGCTGGCTCGAGGACCATGCGCCGGACACCGTCGCGGTCGACGTTGAGGAGGGCGCAAAATCGACCATCGGGCTGTGGGGGCCGAAGTCGCGGCTCCTGCTCCAGCGAGTTACCGATACTGACGTGACCAACGAGGGCTTCCCGTACTTTGGGGCCAAGCAGATGTACGTTGGCGAGGTGCCCGTTATCGCCCTACGCGTGTCCTACGTCGGTGAACTCGGCTGGGAGCTGTGGGCACCCGTCGAGTACGCAAGCCGGCTGTGGGATGTCCTCTGGGAGGCTGGCCAAGATCTCGATGTCCGCCCGATGGGCGCTGGTGCGCTGAGTTCGATGCGGCTGGAGAAGGGATACCGCCTGTGGGGAACCGATATCGACACGGACGCGAATCCCTACGAGGCAGGCCTCCCGTTCGCCGTCGACACGGACACCGACTTCATCGGGAAGGACGCGCTTGAGGAGGCGAAGGCTGCCGGCATCGACAACCGTGCCACACCGCTTACGCTTGATGACTCGACGGATATCATGCTAAGCGGCCGACCGATCCTGAAGGATGGTGAGGCGATCGGCTACGTACAGGCTGGTGACTTCGGCTACACGATCGGGGAATCCATCGTTTACACCTACCTCCCGAGCGAGCACGCCGAGGCTGGTACCTCGGTGCAGGTGCAGTGCGAGGGCAAGACGTACGACGCGACGGTCCGCGACGAGCCGCTGTTCGACCCAGGCCGTGAGAGGCTCACCAGATGACTGCCTCCGAATCTGACGCCGCTGCGACGGAGCCGGAAATCACGTACGCTGACGTCGAGCGTGCCCGCGAGCGACTTGACGATGACCAGGTGGTCAAACAGACGCCAGTCGAGCGGAGCACCTCGCTGGGCAAGTTCGTCGGCGGGGATGTCTACCTGAAGATGGAGCATCTCCAGTGGACCGGCTCGTTCAAGACACGGGGCGCGTACAACAAGATTAGCCAGGATACCGCCGACGGCGTCGAGGAGTTCGTCGCCGCGAGCGCGGGGAACCACGCACAGGGGGTGGCGCTTGCGGCGACCAGATGTGGGGCCGACGCGACCATCTGTATGCCGAAGGGGGCCCCGCAAGCGAAAGTCGACGCGACCCGCGGCTACGGCGCGACCGTCGAGCTTGTTGGTACGGACTTCCAGGAGACGATGGCACACGCCAAACAGCTCGTCACGGAAAGCGACGCCGAGTTCGTCCACGCGTACGATGATCCCGATATCATCGCCGGTCAGGGGACGCTCGGCATCGAGATGTACCACGACTGTCCGGCCGTGGACACGGTGGTCGTCCCGATCGGTGGTGGCGGACTCATCAGCGGCGTGTCGACGGCCGTCAAGCACCTGTCACCGGAGACGCGCGTCGTCGGCGTGCAGGCGACGGGCGCGGAGACGGTCCACGAGAGTCTCGACAAGGGGATGCCCGTCACGCTCGACTCTGTCGATACCATCGCGGATGGTATCGCGACCGGCGGTATCTCCGAGCGGACGCTCGACATCATCCAGCGAAACGTCGACGAGGTGGTCACCGTCACGGACGCGGAGATTGCACAGGCGATTCTGCTGCTGCTAGAGCGAGCGAAGCAGGTGGTCGAGGGAGCCGGCGCCGCGTCAGTCGCAGCCGTGTTGAGCGACGATCTCGACGTTCAGGGAGAGGCGGTGATGCCGGTGCTGTGTGGTGGCAACCTCGACATGACGATGATGCGAACGCTGCTGGTTCACGCGCTGACCGACCGCCAGCAGATCATCCAACTGCGCGTGCGCATCGACGACGAGCCGGGGACGATGGCCGAACTCTCCGGCATCATCGGTGCACACGGCGCGAACATCCACGACGTTCGCCACGACCGGTCTGTCGGCCATCTCACCGTCGGGGAGGCGTACCTCGTGTTCAATATCGAGACGACTGGAGCGAAGCAGGCTGCGTCTATCATAGACGATATCGAGACGGCCGGCTATCCCGTCGAAGATATCGCCAACCCGTCGTGACCGGGTCCGGAGGAAAATTTCTTCACCACGGTCGGGGATGTGGTATGTGGGTCTGACATATGTACGAGACGATTCTGATACCGTACGACGGGAGTGACGAGGCGAAGAAAGGCGCGCGACACGGCGTAGAACTGGCGGCGGCGCTTGGGGCCGAGGTCCACGCGCTGTACGTCGTCAGTCCACCGGGGGCGCCGCGGGCGCTCGCCCTACGTGACGACGAAGAGGAGGTGCGCGAGCGCTATCGGGAGTACGGTCAAGAGGCGCTGGACAAAATCTCGGACATTGCGGCAGAACACGGGGTCGACTGCACGACAGTAATCCGCAGCGGCTCCGTGAGCGACGAAATCGTTGATTACGCCAGCGAGGAAGGGATGGGCGCTATCGTGATGGGATCGGCCTACCGCGGCAAGCTCGGCAACATCCTGGGCGGTACCGCCGACAAGGTCGTCCGAAGCGCGACGGTCCCGGTCATTACCCAGCGGATGCGTGTCGACGAGGTCTAAGCGTCGAGCAAATACGATTCGCGGAGGTAGATGGTGAGGCTGGCACACAGGAAGCTGAAGCCGGCCAGCCGGAGGTTGCCGTTTGCCATCCCGAACAGCGCGGCGCCGATCAGCACAACTGCGAGTGCGGCCGCCCCAGTCGCCGGTACGTTGGCCATGTCTCGCGTAGCCGTGTGGCGGCACAAAGTGTGTTCCCCCCGCGTCCGTCCAACATGGCGGGAAACACAACATGACATCTTCCGTTCATGAGCGGAGAATAGGCGGTGATGAACTGGTCGCCACCCAATTATTTCTACTTTCAGAAAAGAAATAAAGACAAATCGGCCGTCAGCGTCCGTATAGAGGCCGAAATATTTGGGTTGACACTAGGGTGCGGATAACATTTATCAGTGAATCGGCCAAGCATGGTGATGACGTTGTGTACCATTGGCACGCGTTAGGCACACAGTCGGCACCATCGGCGGTGTCGCTGCATAGCACGGCGTATAACAGACGGACGGATGAATAAACAATGCATATGAAACACCACAGTATGGGGGAATAACGAATGTCAGACGCTGACGAGACCACGGGCGAGATGTCCGACGGACTGCAAGTAGAGCTGTTCCACCCGGAATCGGACCGTGAACCGGGGGACACGAACATACAGAAATTCGGCTTCGATATTCACCCGGTCGTCTTCCCTGTAGCGCTGGTAATCATCGCGGCGTTCATCGCGCTCACCATCGGGCTCGGGGATCAGGCCTCAAGTGCCTACACCGCGGTGTTCAATTTCATTAATAGCACCTTCGGCTGGTTCTACATCCTCGCGGTGAACCTCTTCATCGGCACTATCCTTTACTTCGCGTTCAGCAAGTACGGGAACATCCGTATCGGCGGTGTTGAGGCTGAGAAGGAGTTCAGCGACTTCTCGTGGATGGCGATGCTGTTCAGTGCCGGTATGGGAATCGGCCTTATGTTCTTCAGCGTCGCCGAGCCGATGTGGCACTTCGGCAGTAGCGCCTCCGACTTCATGGTCGTCCCACCGGCATTCGATGCCGCGGGCGGGACGGGAGCAGCCGCGAATGCCGCCATGGCACAGACGTTCTTCCACTGGGGCTTCCACCCGTGGGCAATCTACGGACTGGTCGGCCTTGGGCTGGCGTTCTTCTCGTTCAACCGCGGACTTCCGCTCACCTTCCGGTCGATCTTCTGGCCGCTGCTCGGCGAGCGTATCTACAGCTGGCCCGGCCATCTGATTGACCTCGTGACGGTGTTCGCCACGCTGTTCGGCCTGGCAACCTCGCTTGGCCTCGGCGTTGCACAGGTGAACACGGGGCTGTCGTTCGTGCTCGGTGATACGCTTGGACTGGTAAGTATCCCGACTGGGACGATTCCACAGGTGCTGCTCATCGCTGGAATCACCGCTATCGCGACGGCATCCGTCGCGGCCGGTCTTGACGGCGGTGTCAAGCGGCTCAGCACCATCAACCTCTACCTGATGTTCGCCCTCCTAGCGTTCCTGCTCATCGTCGGACCGACGGTGTACATCTTCGGCACCCTCGCCGACGGGCTGGGAACGTACCTGGGCAACTTCATGAACCTCGCCTTCTTCACCGGTACCGTCGGCGGTGCGGCTGCGTTGGGCGGCTACACGGTGAAAGGGTGGATGGGAAGTTGGACCGTCTTCTACTGGGGCTGGTGGATTGCGTGGTCGCCGTTCGTCGGCATGTTCATTGCGCGCATCTCGAAGGGACGGACCGTCCGTGAGTTCGTTCTCGGCGTGCTGTTCCTGCCGGCCCTGTTCTCGTTCCTGTGGCTGTCGACCTTCGGCGGGTCGGCGCTGTGGGTCGAACTCCAGGGCGGCGGCGGGATTGCGTCGGCTGTCATCAACCAAGGACAGACGATCGCGATGTTCTCCATGCTGTCGAAGTTCCCGCTCGGTGCGGTGTCGGGACTGCTCGCCACGCTGCTGGTCATCACGTTCTTCGTCACCTCGTCCGACTCGGGGTCGCTGGTCATTGACCACCTGACCTCGGGCGGCAAGCACGATGTGCCGAAGGTCCAGCGTATCTTCTGGGCGGTCACCGAGGGCGCCGTCGCAGCTGTCCTGCTGATTGGTGGCGGTCTGACCGCACTCCAGACGGCAGCCATCACGACCGGACTGCCGTTCGCAGTCGTTCTGTGTCTGATGTGTTACACCGTGTATCTCGGGCTCGACAACGAGTACGAGATCCTCGAATCCGAGGCATTCGCGGAACGCATTCAGGACATGACTGCAGAGGGCGATGTCGACGTGGTCACCGCGGGCGATGAGATGGTGACCGATGTCCGGGACGACGACGCAACCAGCAGCGACTGACGGTTGTAGTCAGTCTCGGTTTTTTATTTCGACCTGAATAGCGCCGCAGCTGGCCTTAGTAGTAGTCCCACTCCTCGTCGTCCTCGCCCCGGCGCGGTTCGTCGCCTCCCTCGCGCTCATCCGGCCACTCAACACCATCTCCACGAAGGTTCCGATACGCGAATGCCCCCAGCGCGACGAGCATCAACAGTAAGACCAGCGTCGCGAGCGTGACGGCCACCTGCGCGAACGACCCCACCAGCCCGTCACCGACCGCCTGGAGCGGCACCATACCGACGGCACGTGCCGCCACAAAAAGAACGTTACCCGTTCATTTGTACCGCGCAGGACAGTCAGCGCCGCGCTTCTGACTCGACTGTCCGGGCGCCGTGAATCCAGTGTCGGGTCGGGCTACCGAGGCCGACAGCGGCGACAAGGAGCCAAACACCGACGGCGAACGGCGTCGACAGCAGTAGCCATGGCACAGCGCTGAGCGCCGCGCCGACGACCGCGCCATGGAAGACGCGTCGTTCCCCCTCGATCTCCGTGAGGTACGCGCCGACGACGAGATAACCGTAGCCCGCAAGCGCTAGCACGGCGGCGCCAACCACGAGCGTCCCGCCAAGCCGCCCGGCCTCACCGCCGACTCGGGATACCTGTGTGACAAGGTAGCCACCGAGGAAGACGACTAGCGCAAACGCCATCACCCCGTAGACGACGGCAGCCGGTGAGCCGTCGAGTGTCCGGTCGATAGCGCGGTCGACAGTCGGACCACGTTGGCTCGCAAGTAGCGCTCCGACGGCCAAGACGAATACGAACGACAGCGCGGCCTGAGTGGGACCGGACAGTGCGACGAGTGCGCCGGGACCATCGAGCTGCGCGACCGGTAAAGACACAGGCGGAGAGTCCACGCATAGACCTGTATGTATCGGCGTGAAAAGCTGTCGACCGTCCGGAGCGAACGGTTGACTGGGTGTAGCTGGCGGGGCACTTATTGCCTTGAGGGTCGTATTTCCACACAGTGACAGATGCGTTACAGACCCTGTTTCGCGGGGTCAAGGGAGCCGGCAAGCGAATCATCGCACCGCTCCAGCGGGGCGACGGTCCCAACAAGTTCCGGCTGTCGGCAGTAGATACAGCGACCACGACCCATGACGGCGACAACGGCTGGGCAAAGCGACCGCCTGCGACCCTCGAGTGTCCTCGGTGTGAGGCAGATATCCTCCAGCACAACGCACGAGACAATATCGACTGTCCGCGATGCGTTGCAGAGTTCAGCCACGAGGAGTTCCCCGACCTTGAACTGAAGAGTCTCACCTGCCCGGTGTGCCGCAGTGAGATGACCCACGGCCAGCGTCATCCAGAATCACTCGACATCGTCGAGTGGGCAACCTGTGATGGCTGTCGGTATCACTGGGAGTTCAAACACTCATACTCAGATTAACCTCCGTCTGGGGCTGAAGCCAAGGCTCTTCGCCTCTATCCGTTCTGAGAATCGAACGCGGTTGCCTCTACGGTCCGCACGGCGGCGGCATTTTCTGCGACATCGTGGACACGAACGACGTCTGCGCCCTGCTCGGCGGCCAGCGCCGTGGCAGCGAGCGTCGGTGGCAGCCGTTCGTCTGATGTCTCAGCAATGTTCGCAAACATCGACTTACGCGAATGGCCAACCAACACGGGGCAGCCGAGTGCGCGGAACTCGCCGACGCGACCGAGCAGTTCGAAGCTCTCGCGGGCGGTCTTCCCGAACCCGATTCCCGGGTCTACGATAATCTGCGAGCGGTCGAGCCCGGCCCGCTCAGCCGCAAGAAGACGCTCCGAGAGGTTCTCGCGGATATCATCCACGGGATCGTCGTACTCGGGGTCGTTCGACGGATCAACCGGTGTGTCGATGGAGTGCATAAGAACGAGTGTAGCATCGTACTCAGCCACGACGAACGGCATCTCCGGATCCTCAAGTCCGGAGACATCGTTGATGATGTCTGCGCCTGCCTCCAGTGCTGCCCGTGCGACCGCTGCCTTTCGCGTGTCGACCGAGATTTGCACGTCCAGCGACGTGAGTGCCTCGACAACCGGCCGGACACGGTCGATTTCCTCCTCGATAGGGACGGGATCGGCGCCAGGCCGGGTCGACTCCCCACCGACGTCGACGATATCAGCGCCCTCGGCGACCAACTCCTTCGCGCGGGCCACCGCCGCCTCCCGGTTGTCGTACTCACCACCGTCGTGGAAACTGTCCGGCGTCACGTTCAGAATCCCCATCACCGCAGTCGAGTCCACAGGCAGGGGACCAGCACGGTCTGGTGGGGAGAGAGCCGTCTCGATCTGCGTTGCAAGCCGCCGCAGGCCTCTGTCATCGGTGTCGAGGGCGCTCGCCAGTGCGTGGAGGTCGCGACGGCTCCCAGCGAGGACCGTCTCGACGTGCTTCGGCGGCGTGCCGATGGTCGATTGTCGACACTCGACGCCGACGGCTGTCGCCTGCTCTGCGACGACCGTGGCCTGGCCGCGTCGGAGCCGAACCCGTAGGACGCGGGGGTCGACGGCGTCAGCGGCGTCAGCCTCGTACGTCGCCCCAGCAAGCGAGGCAGCGACCTTTGAGCCATCGCCCGAGACTGGGACAACGGTCCGTGTCCAGCGCTCGCGCGCCTCCGCAACGACGTATAGCGAGCCGGTCACCAATACCAGGTCTGACTCGTCTGCAGCGGCAAGCGCCCGCTCTGTCGCCTCCGGTACGCAGCTTACCTTCTGGACGCGAGCCGCCCGTCCGTCGAAGGCATCCGCAAGCCGGATCACCTCCTCCGCGCGGTCGACGGAAGGTCGGGTGACGAACGCGGCCTCAGCCGCCGGCAACTGCTCCACCATCCGCCCGTACTCTTTGTCTGCCATCGCGCCGAAAACCACGTAGAGATTCTCGTAGGTACACCGGTCGAGGAGGCGCCGGACCGTCTCGACGGCCGCTGGATTGTGCGCGCCGTCAAGCACGACCCGCGGGTCGGTGTCGACGGTCTCAAATCGGCCGGGTTGGTGTGCCTTCCGGAGCCCCGTCGCGAGCGTCGACGGTGCAATGTCGGCGACTTGCCGGGCCAGCATCGCAGCGACACCGGCGTTGGTCGCTTGGTGCTGGCCGAGCAGTCCGAGTCGAGTCTCGAGCGCCCAATCTGGCCCAGTGATCGACACCTCGCTCTCGACATCGGAGGCCATCCCGTGCTCGATGGCCCGGACATCAGCCTCTTCGCCGCCAATAGTAACGACATCGGTCACCTCGCGGATGGCTGCAAGGGCCTCTCCCGTCGCTGCGGTGACGAGCGGCTGGTCGCTCGGCGCGACCTGGGCCTTGTCGCGGGCGATTTCGGCGACAGTGTCACCCAGTAGATCGGTGTGTTCGAGGCTGACGCTCGTGACGGCGCTCGCAACGGGATCGACGGCGCTTGTGGCATCGTACCGCCCGCCAATCCCCACCTCAAGGATGGCCACGTCGACATCGGCCTCGGCAAACTGCGCCAGCGCAACAGCAGTGAGGGCCTCGAAGTGCGTCGGCTCGTCGTCGTCCGCACGAAGCCGGTCGAGACACGGCGCTAGCGCGTCGACGCGCTCAACGACAGCCGCCTTCGACATCGGGCGACCGTTGACACACACCTGCTCGCGAAAGCCGTTCAGTCCGGGGGAAGTGAACGTCCCGATATCGAGGCCGGCCTCGCGGAGCGCCCGCTCGAGCAGCTGTGCGGTCGACCCCTTTCCATTCGAACCGGCCACCTGCACGCAAGCGAGCTGCTCGTGTGGATTCCCGAGATGCGCGAGCATTCGCTCGGTCGTCTCGATGCCGAGTTTCGGCCGGCGCTGCTGGAGCGAGAGAAGCCGGTCGGCCGCCTCGTGGTACTGCATACGTTCACCCGCGTATGTCGGTCAAAGAAGCTGTCGCCACCGCCGGACGGCGGCCGGTTGAGGCGGCCACTCCCGGCCGAGAACCTCGTTGTCTCGGTGAGCTGGTATATCGAGGCTCGACGGCGCTCAAGGCCGCTCGCAAACACATCCAGTCGCCGTAGTATCAACTATACGAAGGTTATTATCATGGCGTAGGGAAGGTCAGGTAATGTCTTCACAGGACGGCACTCCCGAGCCGATACCGACGGACTACGAAATCGCACAGTCAACAGAGATGGAGCCCATCTGGGAACTGGTCGAGCCATGGGGGCTCGGCCTGGATGATCTCCAGTACTTCGGCGAGTACACGGCAAAAGTAAAACACCACGCCATCGAGCGGCTTCGCGAGCAGGCCGAAGAGAAGGCGAATAATCTCGTGCTCGTCACCGGGATGACACCGACGCCGAAGGGAGAAGGCAAGACGGTGACGACAGTGGGGCTCGGCCAGACACTCAACCACATCGGCGAGGAGGCAACCATCGCCATCCGCGAGCCGTCGCTGGGGCCAGTGTTCGGCGTGAAGGGAGGCGCCGCTGGTGGCGGCCGGTCGCAGGTACTCCCGATGGAGGATATCAATCTCCACTTCACGGGCGACCTGCACGCGCTCACGTCAGCACACAACCTCATCGCGGCGATGGCCGACGCCCGGCTCTCACAGGGGAACGACCTCGATATCGACGTGAACGACGTTGCCTGGCCACGGGCGCTCGACATGAACGACCGGGCACTCCGGGAGACCGTCGTTGGGCTCGGCGGCAAGTCGGGCGGGACTCCTCGGGAGGACAACTTCATTCTGACCGCCGCTTCGGAACTGATGGCCGTTCTCTGTCTCGCGGATGACTTAGGCGACCTGAAGGAGCGGGTCGCACAGATGATTGTCGCCTACGACACGGACGGGAATCCGGTCACGGTCGACGACATCGAGGCGACGGGCCCGGCGACGATGCTGCTACGTGACGCAATCAAGCCGAACATCGTCCAGACAATCGAGGGAACACCTGCGTTCGTGCATGGTGGCCCGTTCGCCAACATCGCCCACGGCACCAACTCCCTGATGGCCGACAAGGCTGCGTTTGGGCTGGCTGACTATCTCGTCACGGAGGCTGGCTTCGGGTCGGACCTCGGCGCTGAGAAGTTCATGAACGTCGTCTGCCGGATGGGTGATATGACGCCGAACGCGGTCGTGCTGGTGTCGTCCGTCCGCGCGCTCAAATACCACGGACTCGATATGTGGCCGGCCGACTTCGACGAAATCGACGCGGCGGGCGTTGACGCCGTCGAGGCTGGGTTCGAGAACCTCGACCGCCATATCTCGAATCTGCAGAAGTTCGGGATGCCGGTCGTCGTCGCGGTCAACCGCTTCCCAGATGATACCGACGAGGAGGTCCAGGCAGTGCTCGACCACTGTGCGGAGTTGGGCGTACGCGCCGCCGAAAGTGAAGTGTTCGAACACGGGAGTGAGGGTGGTGAAGCGCTCGGCGAGCACGTTGTCGACGCCGTCGAGACGAGCGACGAGGACGACTTCGAGTATCTCTACCCGGACGACGCACCGATTCAGGAGAAAATAGAGACGGTTGCAACCGAGATTTACGGGGCCGATGGCGTGAAGTTCACCGGAAGCGCGCTCGACGACATCGACCGGATGGACGATCTTGGCTTCGGTGACGTGCCGGTCGTCATGTCGAAGACGTTCCACTCGCTGAGCGACGACGCGAGCAAGAAGGGCGCTCCATCCGGCTGGGAACTCGAGATCAGCGAGGTGTATCCGTCGGCCGGGGCTGGCTTCCTCGTGGCGCTCACGGCCGACGCGCTCACGATGCCCGGGCTCCCGCAGCGGCCCGCAGCGGCCGACATGGACATCGACGACGACGGTAACATCTCCGGACTGTTCTGAGCTAATCGCGTCTCCCGAACTGGGGGTAAACGCTTTTTTGGCGGCTGCCGCCACCACAAACGATGGTCAAGTGGCCGTGGCGCCGCGCCGCCGGTGAGAGCGAGACAACAGAGAGTACCGACGACCAACACGCCGAGGCAGTCGTCGTCTGTCGGGTCCAGGACGCAACCCTCGCCGTCTACGAGGACCGAATCGTCATCGAGCGGGCGCGTCGCTCGCGGTTCGACGACGTGACAGTACCGCTCACGGAGGTGGTCGGCGTTGACTACGACGAAGGGCTCACCATCGGCTACCTCCAACTGGAGCGGACCGGCGTCACACCCGATGCAGGCGGGCTGCTGAGTGATCCGGTCAACCCGCAGACGGTCCATTTCGGCCGCGGCGACCGGGACTGTGCCCGCCGCGCACGCGACGCGATTCTGGAGCGGGCAACCGGATGAGCGAGGTCAGTCGTCGCTGGCGACCCGGCGGTCGGTGTCGAGCCGGGTGAGTGCATCGGCATCGGCATTCTCGCCAAGCGGCTCCAGCCGGACGCTCGACACCTTGTACTCGGGGATTCCCGCCTGTGGATCGAACGTCTCGCCGGTGAGCTTGTTGACCGCCCCCGCGGCGAAGTGCATCGGAATGAAGAGCGTTCCCTCGCCGACCCGGTCAGTCACTTGGGCGCGGACGACGATGTCGCCGCGTCGGGACTCGACACGAACGTAGTCGCCATCCGCGACGCCGAGCCGGTCGGCTGTCGTCGGGTGTATCTCGACGAAGCTCTCGGGGGAGTGACTCATCAGCCCCTCAACACGGCGGGTGATCTGGCCGGTGTGCCAATGGTAGAGCACGCGGCCCGAGGTAAGCGTGAGCGGGAACTCTTCGTCGGCAATCTCGCCAGGATGACCGCCGTCGGCGGGAACGAACCGCGCCTTGCCGTCCTCGAAGCCGAACTCACCGTCCTCGTAGTCGTAGAGATACGGCGTGCCTGGGTCGTCGAGGTCCTCGCACGGCCACTGAAGACCGTGTTCCTCACCGGCTTCAAGTCGGTCGTAGGTGACACCACCGTAGATGGGGACGAGGTCGTTGATTTCGGCCATCACCTCTCGCGGATGGTCGTAGTCCCAGTCGTAGCCGAGACGGCGAGCCAGCTCTTGGGTGATCTCCCAGTCCTGTCGGGCATCACCCGGCGGCTCGGTGGTGGGACGGACCCGCTGGATGCGCCGCTCCGTGTTCGTGAACGTGCCGTGTTTCTCTGGCGAGGTCGCGGCGGGTAGTATCACGTCGGCGTGCTCTGCCGTCTCGGTCATGAAGATGTCCTGTACGACGAGGAAGTCCATGTCGGCGAGCGCGTCGGCGGCGTGCTGGATATCTGGCTCGGAGAGCGCGGGATTCTCCCCGACGACGTACATACCGCGGAGGTTCCCCTCGTGGGCCTCCGCAAGCATCTCGGGGACCTTCAGGCCGGGTTCCTCGGGCGGGCGCTCGCCCCACGCGTCGGCGAACTTCGCGCCAACATCGTCGTCCGCGGGGTCCTGATAGCCCGGCAGAGAGCCGGGGAGTGTCCCCATGTCGCCACCGCCGCCCTGGACGTTGTTCTGGCCGCGGAACGGCGACAGTCCGGCGCCAGGTTTGCCAAGCTGGCCCAACACGAGCGCGAGATCCGCCATCGCGAGCAGGTTCTCTGTGCCGTGGCTCTGCTGGGTCAGCCCCATTGCCCAGCCGAAGACGACCGAGTCGGCGGCAGCGAGTGTCTCGGCTGCCGACGCAAGGTCCTCTGGCGAGACGCCCGCCAACTCTTCGACCGTCTCCGGCGTGAACGCCTGCACCTTCTCTTCGAGCGCGTCGAAATTCCGCGTGTTTCGCTCGATGAACGCCTCGTCGTGGAGGTCATGTTCGATGATGTAGCGGATTAGTCCGTTGAGCCACGCCACGTCGTAGCCCGGATTCGTCCGGGTGTACTGGTCGGCGTGCTCCGCAATCTGGACCTTCCGCGGGTCGAAGACCACCAAGTCAGCACCGTCGCGGACGTTCCGCTTGATTCGCGTCGCGAGCACGGGATGCGACTCGGTGGTGTTCGATCCCGAGATGAGGTAGGCGTCGGCCTCACCGATATCCTCGTTGATGCGGTTGGTCATCGCGCCAAAGCCGAGCGTCTGCTGGAGCGCCGCAACCGTCGAAGAGTGACAGAGCCGTGCGCAGTTGTCGATGTTCTTCGTCCCGAGCACCTGTCGGGCGAACTTCTGGACGAGATACGCCTCCTCGTTCGACCCTTTCGAGGAAGCCAGACAGCCAAGCGCATCGACGCCGTGTTCGTCCTGAATCTCGGTGAGTCGGTCGGCGACGTAATCCAGCGCTGTCTCCCAGTCAGTGGGTTCGAGTTCGCCGTCGTCGGTGCGGACGAGCGGCTCGGTCAGTCGCTGTTTGCTGTTGGCGAACTCGTGGCCGAACTTCCCCTTCACGCAGGTGGAGAAGTTGTTCGCGGGCGCGTCGCTGGGGTCGTCGACAGGGACGACACCGAGCGACTCGTCGTCTTTGCCCCACATCTCGAAGCGACAGCCGACCGCACAGAAGCCACAGGTCGTCTCCTGTTTGTCGATCTTGCCGAGTCGGTAGTCGCTGACGACGTTCGCGATATCGAACAACCGGCCCTCGGGAAGCGTGTTCGCCGCGATGGATTCGGCAGTGTGTTCGCCCACGAGGAACGCCTTGTGGCCAACTTGCTTGGCGAGGTCACCCGCCCGGTGTTTCGTCTCGGCCATGAACCGGGCGACGCCGCTCCGGTCGTCGGTCGAATCGGCCCGGGGACGGTTCGGGGCGGGCGTGTCGTCTAACGTCTCGACGGCCTCGTGTTCGATGACCTTGCCGATGGAGTTGCGCTGGGTGAACCCTGGCAGCGGGAGGGTCGCCGCGCCACCGATGCCTTTCTCGGTGAGGGCGCCGGTCGGGCAGACCGTCGCGCAGTGACCGCAGG
Organism: Halosegnis sp.; assembly: GCF_042216475.1. NCBI lineage: Archaea > Methanobacteriati > Methanobacteriota > Halobacteria > Halobacteriales > Natronomonadaceae > Halosegnis > Halosegnis sp. The sequence continues at coordinate 44,195 of NZ_JBDGTV010000004.1, read as the reverse complement.
AGACACACTCGGAGTCGGCCATCGTCTCGGCGTCCGACTGGAATCCGATGCGCGTGTCCTCGCCGTGGCCCTCGATCCGGAGCACCCCTTCCACCTGTACATCGTTGCACGCGTCGACACACCGGTTACATAGAATGCACTTGTTGCGGTCAATCTGAATGAACGAGGACGTATCATCCAGCGGTTCGTACTCCTCGCGATCATCGAAGACGCCGTACCGGGGGTGGTCGACGCCTTCTGAGATGGCAGCGTCCTGTAGTTCACACCGGCCGTTGCCGTTACACGTCGTACACCGGAGATTATGGTTCGACAGGACGAGATCGAGGTTTACCGAGCGTGCCTCCTCGGCAGCTGGGGCGTCCGTCCGCACGGTCAGGCCGTCCTCGGCAGGGTATGAACACGACGGAACCAGTCCGTGGGCATCCGTCTCGACCATACATGTCCGGCATTCGCTGCGGGGGCCGACCGCGTCGCTACAGTCCCCCTCACGGTCGTAGTAGCAGAGCGCCGGCACGTCAGCGTCCTCGACGCCCTCGGCGCCGGGGTCGACTGACACCACGTCGTCGTCCAGTTGCTCGAGTGCGTCCACGAGTGTCGCTCCGGATCCGACGGTGACCTCGTGGCCGTCGACGGTGAGCGTCGCCGGGACATCGCTACCGACGTCCGGGTCGTCGGCGGTGCCGGTCTCGAACTCGGCGGTGACAGGCGTCTCCGGACGCGGGTCCTCAAGGTTCGGCACGCCCGGCAGTGGGTCGTCGGCACTCACGCAGAATCACCACACGCGCCGGCAGTACACCGGCCATCAGCGTGAGCGCGAAACTCCGGCTCGAACTCGGCAAGCGCTGTCCGGACCGGGCGAGGGGCGTGTGCCCCGACCTGACAGTTGCTGGAGCGGGCCATCACCCGCCCGAGTTCGTGTATCTCCTCGGTCGGGAGCCGGCCGTCGTACACCTCGCGCAACAGTTCGACCAGTTGGACGGTCCCTTCTCGGCCCGGAACGCACCGGCCGCTGTTCGCCTCGGCGGCAAAGCGGGCGCGCTCGCCGACGGCTGCGACGACACACCGCCGCTCGTTCAGAAGTTCGAGGACAGCGTCGGTACCGAGGCCAGCCGCTCGGCGCGACTGGGCGGTCGGCGCCACGTCTAGATCGCGCGTGATACCCCCGAGGACGCCCCCGACGCAGGCCAGTTTGAACGGCCCCTCGAGGTCGACGGCCGCGCGAGCCGACTCGAGACTCCCGTCGGCCGCCAGCTCGACCGTCGCGGGCGCAGCGACATCGCCAGTGACGGTGAGCACCCGCGTGCCGGGGTCAGCGGTCTCGGGGTCGAATGCCGACGGGTCGTGGAGTCCGCGGCGGACCTGTGCGAACGTCCGAGGAGTGTGGAGCGCTGTCGGCCGACCATACAGCCCGTGTGTAGCCGGGCCTGGCGGCTGGAGCCGCGGCTCGACTCTGTCGGCCCCTTCCAGAGCCTCGAGAGCGGCTGTCGGCTCACCGGCCCGATACTCGTCGGGCCCAGCAACGACCTGCACCTCGACGGGGAGTGCGTCGGCCCGGTCGGCTGCAGCACGGACGCGCCGCCCAAGCGCGCGGTCTGACTCGTTCAGGTGGACGACGACATCTGTCGCGTCGATGCCGCGGGCGACAGCAGCAGCGCCATCCAGCACCGCCAGCGGCGCCGCCGCGAGCAGCGTCCGGTCGGCCTGTTGGCGCTCGCTCGACTCGTTGGCGTTGACGACGACAACGGGGTCGCCGGCCGTGTCGCGGATTGTCTCCCACGTCTCGCCGACGGGCTCGTCGGCAGCCGCGTCGCCGCGGCCGCGGCCGCGCAGGTGGTCGACCGCCGACAGACGCAGGTCTGCCGTCGAGACGAATGGCACGTCGGCGGGCGCAAGCGGGTCGATCCAGCCACAGGGGCCCAGGAGCGCCCGCCGACCAACCGCGAGCGGTCCCGAGTCGGGGACGGGGAGTGTCGACGTTTCGGGGTCGTGGTCGACGACGGCGGCGGCCCCATCGGTCGGGAGCTGGTCGGCGAGTGTCCCGGCAACGCGCTCAACCGTCGTGGCGTCAGGCGCGGGAAACAGGGCCGTCTGTCCGGCCCGTGTGGCTGCGACAAGCGGCTCCCACGCATCGACGCCGGTTGGGCCCGTCGCAACGACTGGGACATCCCCCGCCTCACGTGCGGTTGCGAGTGTCGTCTCGCCGCGGCCGGGCGGGGTTGCCACCCTGAGAAGCGGGGACCGCCCGAGCGTCGACTCGCTGTGCGTCATCTGTTCGCACGACCTCGTTGCATTGTGCGAACGTGGGGATACGTGGACAAAAATCCCCGACAAGCGCCGGGGTTGGCGCACGCTGGCACGACCTTACAGGCAGGCGATACATCGTGTGGCTACAGACGGAAGGGCTTAGCCGACGGGGGACCGCGGATGCGCATGGCGAATCCACAGTTTGAGCAGGTCCGGACGGAGGCGGCCGACGCTATCGTCGACGGCGATCTCAGATCCGTGTACACGGGGCTCGTCCGTGAGGACGGCCGCCACGAGTACTACTTCGGCAACGATACTGGCGACGCCGAGGAGCTGCGGGAGGCGGCAGCAATCCAGCTCGGCATGCTGCTCCGGGTGCTTGCGGCCCGGTCCGAGCAGTCGCTCGAGGAAGTGGCCGACTTGGCCGTCGATCGAGCCGAAGAGATGGAGCTACGGTAACTACTCGACGGCTCCGATAGCCTCGATTTCGAGCGCAGCGCCCTTCGGCACGTTCCCCACCTCGACGGCACTGCGAGCCGGCGGGTCAGCCTCGAAGTAGTCGCCGTACGTCGCGTTCATCTCGTCAAAGTCGTCGATATCGTCGAGGAATACCGTCACTTTCAGCGCCGCGTCGAGACTCGACCCGGCAGCCTCGAGCACCGCCGCGACATTGTCGAGACATTGCTCGGTCTGGACGGTGACCGATTCGTCGTCTAACAGGTCGCCATCGGTCGTCAGCGGCAGCTGCCCGGCGGTGAATACCAGGTCGCCGTTGGTCGTCGCCTGACTGTACGCGCCGACAGCCGCGGGGGCGTCGTCGGTACTGATGGTCCGTTTCACGGCCGGCCGTTCCACTCCGGAGGTGTTGAAACCCGCGCACCACCGGGCAAGACCACGACCTATCGTACAGCTGTCACCTCGTGTCAGGCGTTGATGACGACGATTGCTACGAGTGCAAGGCCGATGCCTGCCACCTTCGAGAGCGTGACTGGTTCCCCGAGGACAGCGACGCTGATGACTGCTGCGGTAACGAAATACATGCCGCCAATCGTGGAGACGATTGCCGTCGACCCGACCGTGACGCCGATAAATGTGGAGACGACGCCGACAGCGGCCGCCACGCCTGCGGCGGCCGCGTACACGAGTCCGCGGCTCGAGACCGCCAGCGACGCATCTGAGACCGCAACATACAGCCCTGTGACGACAGCAGCGGTCAGATACGAGACGAACGCGGCCATCTTCGGGTCGATGGCGTTAGAGGCTACGTCGCCAAGAACAATCCAAAATCCCCACGCGAGCATCGTACCGACACCAAAGAGCACCGCTGTGTTCACGCCAACCACCTGATCGACTCGACCGAAGACGAGTGCATGACCGGTGGTTCACATGGGGGTATATTGGATGGTGGGGGCGACGACTTATTATCCCGCACGACGAGGAAGTGTGGTAGTGACCGACACGCAGGAGGGGGTAGACGACACGACGCTACAGGAGGTGTTCTATCCCGACAGTCGTATCCCGCTCGTAGAGTGGCGGGAATTCTCCGGTGGAAAACCGACGGTGCTCCTGACGGGCATTGCGACCATGCTCGCGTTCATTGCTGGGCTGTCGAACCTCAGTCAGACGGTCATCCCGCTCGATGGACCGCTGGCATCGGTGCTCCCGGAAGCAGCAGCATTCGCACGGTTCGGCGGCGTGCTGTTCGCGTTCGCGCTCGGGCCCGTGGTGGTCGGCCTACGCCGGCGGAAACGGCTGGCCTGGCAGGCGGCGGTCGTCCTCGTGCCGGCGTTGGCACTGCTCCCACTGACAACGTTTGCGGCGACGGACGTGCCACTGCTCGCGGCCGTCGTTGCGACCACGCCGCTGCTTGTGTACAACAGAACCGCCTTCGATCAACCAATCGATCTGTCACCGCTCCAAATCGCAGCACTGTCTGCGATCGTCGGGGTTGTCCTCTACGGAACGATGGGTGCCTACGGGCTCCGCACCCAGTTTCTCGGGCTCAATACGTGGGGCGACGCGGTCTACTACGTCATTGTGACCGTCGCGACGGTCGGCTACGGCGACATTACGCCAACGACGCCGGTCGCACGGTGGTTCTCGCTGTCGATAATCTTGTTTGGGACAGGCGCATTCACCGTCTCCGTTGGCGCCCTCATCGGCCCAGCAATTGAATCGCGGATGGCCGCCGCATTCGGAAACATGACTGCCTCAGAACTCACCTTGCTCGAGGACCACGTCGCGGTGCTCGGCTACGATGACCTGACGGAACCGCTACTCGACCAACTTGATGACGACACAGAGCGGGTGGTCGTCACGTCGGACTCCGACACGGCGGCAGCCCTCGAGTCGGAAGGAATCAACGTCTTGACCGGCGACCCCACCAACGAGTCGGTGTTGCGGGACGCACGCGTCGGAACGGCACGCGGCGTTGCTGTCGGCAGTGGCGACGACGCACAGGACATACTGACCGTGCTCGCAGTGCGCAACGTCGCACCCGACGTTCGAGTCGTTGCGGCCGCGACCGACCTCCAGCACGTCGAGAAGTTCCGCGAGGTCGGGGCTGACGAGGTAATCAACCTACGGGCGGTCGGCGGTCGCCTCCTCGGTGAGTCGGTGCTCGCCGACGAGACACCTGACGAGTCGCCTCCCGAAGAGGACCCGACACCCGATGAAGGAGGCGAGTGACACGGAGCGAGCGGACGCCCACTTCTTCAGCGGTGGGAGGATGTCAACCATCGTACGGTAGGCCTTTGAGTATCCGGGACGCTAACAAGACACGTGGCGACAGACGTTGACCGCACAGGGTCGTCTGCAACAGACCTGCTTGTTCCGCTGTGTGCGCTATCAGGAGCCATCGTGCTCGCGGGCTTCTTTTTCCCAGAGTTCGTCGGCCGTGCGGTGTCCGGGAGCGGCTGGCTCGCGGTCGCGCTGGTGTTTTTCGCGTCGGGCTTGGGGTATCTGGCGCTGTTGCCGTACGCGGAGGATGAGCGGACGACGACAGCAGCCGCGTATCTGCTCCGGGTGCGCCGCGCCGACATCAAGACGCTCGCACGGACGTTCTTTACACGGTTCGATCCGGTCGTCACGGCGGGGCCAGTCTGCGTCTTCGGGCTGTACTTTCTGGCCCAACTGGTCGCGCCGGCGGCGGCAACCACCGGCGTCAACAGCGTCGCACAGGTGCTGTTGCGTCAAGGCGGGCCAGTGTTCCTCGCAGTCACGCTGATCGCCGTCGCGTACTGTCTGTTCCTGCTCGTTGGGCCGTGGGGCGATATTCGGCTGGGCAGTCCCGATGCGGAACCCAGTTACACCTATCCAACCTACTTTACACTCATCTTCACCGCCGGCATCGCCGCGGGCGTGGTCTTCTGGGGGCCGGCGGAGGCGTTGTTTCACTACCGTGATGCGACGCCGTACTTTGCCGCGGCGCCACAGTCGAGCGCAGCCGTCACGGGAGCGCTCACCTACACGCTGTTCCACTGGGGCGTCTCGGCCTGGAGCGCGTACACGGTCCTCGGTGTCCCGATCGCCTACTACGTGTTTCAGCGGGGCGCGCCGCTGCGTGTGTCGTCGATTTTGGCGCCATTCCTCGGGGTAGACGGACTCGACTCACTGTGGAGTCGACTGGTAGACACGCTGGCCGTGTTCGCGACTATCGGTGGTATCGCAACCTCGGTCGCGCTGGTCAGCGAGCAGTTCCTCGCGGGTATCGCCTTCGAATGGGGTGTCACGACCGGCGGCCTGGGGCCGGTACTGTTCGTCGCAGGACTGGCGCTCATTTTCGTTGTGTCGGCTGCAACGGGTGTCCACCGCGGTATTCGTCGCATCGCAGGTGTCAATGTCGTCCTGTTCTGCCTGTTCGGTGGACTACTCGCGGTCGTCGGGCCGCTTGGGTTCGTGCTTACCGAGGGGAGCGCCGCTGTCGGCGCCTATATCGGCAACTTCGTTCCGCTGAGTCTCTACACGGGAGGTGAGTGGGTCACGAACTGGACCGTCTGGAACTGGTCGTGGTGGTTCTCGTGGGCCCCATTCGCTGGGCTGTTCATCGCCGCGTTGTCACGTGGCCGTCGTATCCGGACCGTTGTGTTCACGAGCGTCGTTGCAACGGCGGCCGCGACGACGCTGTGGTTCCTGCTGTTCGGCGGCACTGCCCTGTGGGTCCAGCGCGTTGGACAGACAGACGTGCTCGCTGCAGTCGCCTCGCGCGGTGGTAGCGAGGCAGTCGCCGGCTTCCCGGTACTTGCTGCACTCCCGCTGGGACAACTGCTCGTCTTCCTATTTCTGGCACTCATCATCGTGTTCATGGTCACCTCCGCAGACACCTCGACGCTGGTTGTGTCCGTGCTGGCAACGCGCCGGAGCGTCGCACCGTCAACGAGTGACATCGCGTTCTGGGGACTGGTACAGGGTATCGTAGCCACCGCCGTGATCGTCATTGGAGGCGGCGAGACGCTCCAGGCATTGGCCGTCCTCACTGGCGGGCCATTCGCCGTGCTATCGCTCGTCGCACTCGCCGGGTTGACAATGACGTGTCGACGCCGCGAGCGCGGCCACACCTCGCTGGTCGCCCGAGTCACCACGCGACTCCCGACGATCCACACACACCACGATATCGACCCGTCGGACGAGGAGTAGCCGCCACAGTGCCCACCGCTGGAACGTCACCTCCACAATACGTCAACGCAGACGCCGACCGCTGCGGAGGTGCGTACGCCGACTCGCGCGGCCCACACTGTCTGGACGAACGAGTCGGGAGGTGTCGTGTGTCGACTGCTCTGTGAGCTTCTGAGCATGATATCGCCGCGTTCGCTGTCGTTGTATCGATATAGTTGATAGACGTTTGCACAAGCGTCGGTGGCCGAGGGTGTCGATGTGCGTCAGGTGGATAGATGATTTCACCACAGTCCACGTATGCGGGGACTTCAACGGACGGAGTATTCCTCCTGAGTAGCTATACTGGTGGTGTGCGACCGGGTGGCAAGCGCGGGTCGGATCGGCATAGCGGGACCGGCAACGGAGCGGCTGCAGGGCTTGGTCCGGATGTCGACGGCTCGTCCACAGAGACGCACGATGACAACGATAATCGATGGGAACGCGGTAGCAGACAGTATCGAAGATGGCGTCGCTACATGCGCGAGCACACTCGCAGATGCGGGTGTGACGCCGAGTCTCGCGACCGTCCTAATGAGCGACGATGGAGCCAGCGAGACGTACGTCTCGATGAAACAGCAGACCTGCGAGACGCTTGGCATCGACGGGCGTCACGTCGAGATTCCCCCGGACGCGCCCGCGGAGCGACTCTTCGACTGCATTGACGAACTCAACGCTGACCCCGAGGTCCACGGTATCCTCGTTCAGATGCCCGTGCCAGACCACATCGACAAGGCGGCGGTGTTGGAACGTATCGATCCGATGAAAGACGTTGATGGATTCCACCCGGAGAACGTCGGCCGGTTGGTGGCGGGCAATCCGCGATTTAAACCCTGCACCCCCCACGGCGTCCAGAAACTCCTTGCCGCCTACGACGTGGAGACGGAGGGAGCCGAGGCGGTGGTGGTCGGCCGCTCGGATATCGTCGGCAAGCCGATGGCGAACCTGCTCATCCAGTACGGAGATGGTGGCAACGCCACCACAACGGTGTGTCACTCCCGAACAAGAGATCTCGCGGCAAAGACCCGGGCGGCGGACATTGTCGTTGCCGCCGCCGGGGTTCCAAAAATGATAGACGCAGAGATGATCGACCAAGGGACGACGGTCATCGACGTTGGCATCAACCGGGTCGACGCAGACACGGAGAAGGGGTACGAGCTCGTCGGTGATGTCGACTTCGAGAATGTCAAATCGAAGGCTGACATCATCACGCCTGTCCCGGGCGGTGTCGGCCCGCTTACCATTGCGATGCTGATGTACAACACGGTGAAGGCTACCAGTCTGCAGTCAGACGTCCCGATCGACCTACCATGACGGCAGCCACTGGGCGCGGGCGATGTGCGTCGGTGTCTGGGCGGAACGGCGAGTGGTGACGGATGGCCGAACGGGCTACGATGAGCCGTCGGCGCTGGCTCGCGGCGCTTGGCAGTACAACCGTGCCGTTGACGGCTGGATGCATTCGGTCGGATACCGAAGCCACCGCCCCGCCGTGTGCGGATGCCTTCCAGGTGACCGAAGAGCGGGCACAACTCGGCAAGGGAGTTGTACCAGTCGTCGAGTTACAGCTTGCGAACGTCGGATCTACCCCCATTGGGTATGACCTGCTGGTGGTGTTCCAGCAAGGCACTTCACTCGGAATCGATGCCCGGACCGGGCGTGCCCAGTTTGCCGGCGCGCTCGGCCCAGATGAGACACGGAAGGTGACGGCTACCGACGACGGCAAGGATGCCAAGAACACGCAAATGTACGAACTCGAGGTGGAGCTGCGGTGTAGAACGAGTGCGACACCGGAGTGAGTTAGCCGGTGTTCTTCATGCCGGCGGCAATCCCTTTCACCGTGAGCCGAAGGGTGCGGTCTTCGGCCTCGGTACGGTCATCGGTCGCGAGCAGGCGGACCTGAAGCTTGTTGAGCGGGTCAACGTAGGGATTCCGGCGAGCGAGGTTCTCTGCGAACCAGTCACGCTGTAGCAGCCCATCCCGGCCCGTGATAGTGGTCACGAGGTCAACCGCGCGGGCGTGTTCGGCCTCGATGCGGGGGAAGAACCGCTCGCGGAGCGCCGGTTCCGCGGCGGCGGCATACTCGCTGGCCACGTCGAGTTCTGTCCGGGCCAGCGCCGTCGCCGCATTGTCGAGCAGCGTCCGGAAGAACGGCCACCCCTCGTACATCGCACGCAGCGTCTCGAGATCACCGCCAGCGTCGAGATACGCGTCCAACCCAGTGGCCAGCGAGTACCACCCCGGCAGAATGCACCGCGCCTGTGTCCACGAGAACACCCACGGAATCGCTCGCAGATCCTCGACGGACCGCTCGCCGCTCCGCGAGGCGGGCCGCGACCCGAGGTTGAGATTCTCGATGACGGTGATTGGCGTTGCCTGCTCGAAGTAGGCGACGAACCCGTCGGTCTCGAGGAGGTCGCGGTATGCATCGCGGGCCGCGTCAGCGGCCGTCTCCATCGCGTCGTCCCACTCGTCGGGAATCGGCTCGTCGTCGCCGGCCACGGCATCGTACCGGGCGCGTATCTGGGCATCGAGCATCTGCTCGAGATTCCGCTGTGCGATGCGTGGGTTGGCGTATTTTTCCGCGATAGCCTCGCCCTGCTCGGTGAACTTCACCTCGCCGGTGACCGTCTCGCGGGGCAGTGCTAACAGCGCGTCGTTCATCGGCCCGCCACCCCGCGAGATGGAGCCACCACGGCCGTGGAACAGCCGCAGGGTGACGCCGTACTCCTCGCAGATGCGGGTGAGCCGCTTCTGGTTGCGGTGGAGCGACCACCGAGCCGCGAGGTAGCCGTTCTCTTTGTTGGAATCCGAGTAGCCGAGCATCACTTCCTGGAGCGGGGCACCGTCGCTGCGCGCCTCGATGGCGGCCGCGTACGCGGGGTTGTCGAACAGCGTCCCCATGATGCGGCGGGCACCCGACAGCGCCGACTTCGTCTCCAACAGCGGGACCACATCCAGCCCGCAGTGGCCCGGCAGGTCCGCGACGCCGGCTTGGTCGGCGAGGAACAGCACCTCGAGCACGTGGGACGGCTCCTCGCACATCGAGATGCAGTAGGTGTCGATGGCGTCGGCGCCGTACTCTCGCTGCCAGTCGGCCGTCGCGTCGAACAGCGTGAGCACGCGCGCAGCCGTCTCCGAGAGCCCCGTCGTGTCGTCGGTATCAACGACCGGCTCGTCGGCGAGAATCGCCTCGGTCAGCAGATCGACCCGCTCGTCTTCATCGCGACTCCGGTAGTCGATGCCCGCTCGGTCGAGCGCCTCCGTGACGGCCTGGGTGTGATTTTCGCGGTGGTCGCGCAGATCGAGACTGGCCAGCGAGAACCCGAAGGTGGCGACCTGCCGGCGAAGCGGGTCGACGTGGGTTTCGGCGATGTTCGCGGCGCGGTTGGCCCGGAGATCTGCGGCCAGCGCGTCGATATCCGCGAGCAGGGCCTCGTGATTGGCGTAACCGCCCGGCCGGACACCACCCACCCGATCGATACGCTCACGCATCAGCCGCAGCAACTGTCGGTACGGCTCGTCTGGGTAGCGGTCGGCCGCCTCCTCGGCCGCATCACCCAATTCCGCGCGGTGGGTTGCCAGCCGGTCGCGCACCGTCTCCCCAACGGTGACTCGGTCGGTATGCTGGCTCAACACACCAGAGAGCCGCTTCAGCGCCGTCCGGTACTTCGAGAGGACGACCGATCGCTGGCGCTCCAGCGTCTCCGCGGTTACCGCCGGGGTGACGTGGGGGTTGCCGTCGCGATCGCTGCCGGCCCACGAGCGGAACTCGAACAGCTTCGGCACCTCAACGTCCGCGTCGTACGTCTCCGCGAGCCGTTCCTCAAGGGCTGCGTACACATCACCGACGACATCGAACAGCGTATTTTCGAGATACCACAGGACGTTCAGTGCCTCGTCGGTGACCTCGGGGCGGCGGTCGCGGAGCTGTGGCGTTTGCCAGAGACTGGTTACTTCTGTCTCGACATCCCGCTCGATAGCCGCCTGCTCGCCGTCGGTGAGCCGGCGCTCGTCGAGCCGTTCGAGGTCCTCGGCGACGGACCGGAGCTTCGCCTTCACCGTCTTCCGGCGCGCCTCGGTTGGATGGGCGGTGAACGTCGGCTCGATGAGCACGTCCTCAAGCACAGACTCGACGGTGGCGGCGTCGGCGCCGTCGGCCGCAAGCGCATCGACGGCCGCGGCGACAGAGTCCTCGAGAGTGCCCGACTGCTGGCCGCGTCGCACCGCCCGCACCCGTTCGCGCTCCTCCGCGAGGTTGACCAGCTCGAAGTAAGAGGTGAACGCCCGCGCGATGGCCTCATCGTGAGCCCCTGCGGCGGCAGCGAGCGCGTCGTCCAGCCCCGCCCACGAGTCAGCCTCGCCCCGCCGATAAGCAATCGCCGCCTGTCGCACCTGTTCGACCGCTTCGTACGCCTCGTCAGAGGACTGCTCGGCGATGACATCGCCGAGGAGTTCGCCGAGTTCGCGGACATCCTGCTCGACGTCCCGCGCGTGGAGATTCCCGTCGCTCATACACGCTTAGCGCCCGCAGCCCCCTAAAGAGTTTTTACTACAATTCGTATGAACAATCACACGAGAGGTCGTGTTCGACCGCCGCCACGAACAGTCGTGTCGATGATATGTACTGTGGACGGACGCCCATACCCAGCCAAGATCAGGGCCAGATTCACGTGTCACTCGCTCGAACGTGAGGTATGTCACCGGACGATACAGAGGAGGCGGCACCGACCCCGCCCGCGCTGGTTCGCGAATTCACCGCCGACCTGATGGCTGGCGACGAGGTGTCCTATACGCTCGAAGACGCCCATGTCGACGTTCCCTCGCGGTTCGACCGGCCATCGCCGACGGCAACCTGGCGGTTCGACGGGACGGTGACGGTCCGGGTCGAACGAACCGGCGAGTAAGTTATAACGAACGGGGCGTCCGTTCGCTAGGCACCCGCCCCCGGTCATCGTAGCCGACGCGGCCGACGAAACTGGGGCCGAGGAACTCCATCGTCTCCTCGTAGAGCCCGGTCGCACAGTCGAACTCGCGTTCCGGACACCGCGCAAGTACCTCCGCAAGCATCCGGTCGTCGCCGCCGGGAGCCGTCAGCCGGCGGTCGCCGACGCGCCGGATGGCCTGCTCGCGTGTCGTTGGGAATGTCAATTCCGACAGAAACAGGTCGTACACCTCGCCGGGTCGCATATACAACAGTAGGCGCGCGACGGTGACGGAAACCATCCCGAACAGGTTCGGACCGGAGCGGCCATATCGATGGCGTGTCTCTTCCCGCCGTGGACGACCACCCCGGCTTCCGACGCACGTTCGGCGGTAACGGACTGAGCGTCGGCGTCAGCTTCCCGCTGACCGACAGCCGCGAGTCGCCCCCTGATGTCGACCGCGAGATGGCGCTCGTGGCCCGCGCTGAGTCGCTCGGTTACGACGCTGTCTGGGCGCGAGACGTGCCGCTGTATTGGCCGCGGTTCGGCGACGCCGGCCAAACATTCGACCCGTGGACGTGGCTGGGACATGCCGCCGCTCATACGGAGCGTATCGCGCTCGGCACCGCGAGCGTCGTCCTTCCGCTCCGGCACCCATTGCACGTTGCCAAGCAGGCCGCCTCGCTCGACCGGCTCTCCGGCGAGCGCCTCGTCATGGGCGTCGGCGCCGGCGACCGCGAGCCAGAGTTCGCCGCCTTCAACGTCAACCACGACACGCGGGGCGCCCGCTTCCGTGAAGCCGTCACGACGCTCCGGACAGTCTGGGGCGAGTCGTTCCCCGACTATGAGGGGCCATGGGGGCGGCTCGATGGTGACCTCGATGTCGTGCCGACGCCGGCGAACGGGACGGTACCGCTAGTTCCCACCGGGCGGGCGCGCCAGTCGCTCGACTGGCTCGGCGAGTACGGGGACGGCTGGCTGTTCTACCACCTGCCGGAATCGACGCTCGCGTCGTACCTCGAGGACTGGCGAGCAGTCGCCGATAAGAAGCCATTCGCGATGGCGCTACGGGTCGCGCTGGCTGAGGAGTCCGGGGCCGACCCGGAGCCTATTCACCAGGGCTATCGGATCGGGACGGAGCAACTTGAGGCGTACCTCGGCCGGCTCGAGGAACTGGGCGTCGACCATCTTCTTGTCTCTCTCGCGAGCGAGACGCCGGAGCGTGCGCTCGAGCAGGTTGCGGCCGTCCGTGACCGGGTATAGGTCATCCCTCGCCGTCAGTAGCGACAGGCGGCCGGCCGCCGGCGGCGTCGGCGGGGGCCGCCGCTGCGAGGACGCGCCCTTTCGCCGCCTCCGCGTGGACGGCGTCGGTCACCCGCGGATGAGTGCCCAGTGGGTCTGCGTACTCGATGCCGCCCCGTGACAGTTCGAGCTGTTCGGGGATGCGCTCGTCGGTGGCCGGCGAAGGGGCGACGAACAGCGGCACCGCGACGGACCGCGGGTTCGAAACCTCGTAGCGCACGCACTCGACGGTAGGGTTCTGGAGCAGATAGCAGGTGACGACCTGCCCGTACCCAGCCGTCTCGCGCAGCCGGCCAGCGTGGTACTCCGCGGCTCGCCGCTGGTGGGGAGTCGACGAACTCCCAAAGCCCACGAGCACGAGCGAGGCGTCCTCGCCTTCGTCGACGAGTCCGCGGGCGCGCTCGGCGAGTACCTCCGTCACCGCCGGGTTGCGACCCACTGGGTCACAGTAGTGGACCTCACCCGGGAGATACGAGAGCGCGCGCGGTACCGCGTCGACGGTGTCGTGGGTGTGCGCAAGACACATCGGCACCGCGTGGACGCGGTCGGCCTCGTGGGTCGCGAACCGCTCGCGCAGCTCGCGCACCGGCTCCTCCTCATAGGTCGCCACCTCGACGGCGTCGAAGCTCGTCCGGTCGGCCAGCCGACGGCGATGAGTCTCGAACACTTCGGGGCCGTCCCCGGCGGCGCGACCGACGAGCAGCAGTGTGTCCCGTGGCATGGTGGTGGTTGGCCCAACACAACTTTAGTTGTGTTAGGGAAAGTTGGCTTGGTTCAGGGTACGGACGGGACGGTATATAGCTAACGGTGGTCGGAATGCCGCCGGACGACCAGCACTGACAGGTCCGAGAAGGGGGACTCCTCCGGGCCATTCCCGCCCGCGTGGTCGGCCAGTTCATCCAGTCGCGTCCGCGTCACCGATTCGTCGTCGTGGGTGAGCCGCTCGCAGACAAGCGTCTCGAGGGCCGGATCGGCGCCGGCCTCAAGCAGGTGGGCGGCGATATCGCCAGGCATCCAGTCATACGGGCGGGGCAACACGAGCAGATGACGGTCCCCGACGCCCTCGCGGAGCCGCCGTAGATCATCAGTCAGGTCGCCGCTCTTGTGGAGCGTGACGAACGACGTCGCTTCCATGGGCGTCCGCGCACGGCTCGCCGCGACCTGCAGCGAGGAGATACCCGGCACGACCCGGACGGGCGCGTCCACCGCCCGCTCAACCTTGCCGAGGAATTGATAGCCGGAGTGGTTAGGATCGCCCATCAGCACGGCCGTCCCTCGGTCGCCGGCGGCAACGCGGTCTGCAAAGGCCGCAAGCGTCTCTTCTTCGTCGCGGTACCCGCAGGTGAGCAGGTCCGCGTCGGTTAGATCGGCGACGAACTCGACGACAGTACCGAACCCGACCACGACATCTGCCTCGCGAACAGCCCGCTTGCCGCGCGGCGTCAGGAACTCGAGATTGCCTGGACCAACACCGATGGCGTGGACCGGCGCTGAAGCGTCGGCCGGCTCCGGCGTCGCTGCGGCGATGGTCGCCGGGTCCGGCCCCGAATCGAGGTCGTACGTGTCGCTCACAGCTCCACCTCACCACCGCGGACATCGCTGGCGACGTGGACGAGTTCGTTTGTGAGCCCGGCTGCCAGCCCGCTACCGCCACGCCGACCGACGTTCGTCACCGCAGGGATATCGTGTTCGCGCGCAACTGCCCGGAGCCGCTCACGGCTGTCGGCGGCCTTTACGAAGCCGACAGGGGTGGCAACGACAACGGCCGGCCGCGTCCCCTGTTCGATGCAGTCTGCGAGCGCAAGTGCCGCCGTCGGCGCGTTGCCGACGACCGCAATCGCGTCGTCATAGACGCCCTCGCGGTCGAGTTCGAGCACGGACGCCGCCGTGCGCGTCATCCCCGTCTCGGCGGCCAGCTCCGCCCCGTTGCCGATAGCCTTCTGCACCGGACAGTCGTGACCGCGGCCGGTGATGCCCGATTTCACCATCGTGATATCAGTCACGACGGGCCGCTCGTCGAGGACGGCTCGCCCGCCGGCACGTACCGGGTCACCGGTGATCCGGACGAGGTGCTGGAACTCCGGATCACCCGTCGCGTGAACAGCCTTTGCACGCAGTCGGTCCGCAAGCGTCTCCTGCGGGACCAACTCGTGGACCCGATCCATACTCGTTTCTGCGATATCCATCGCCTCCGAGGTTGTCGCCCCGAGGTCGGCGTACGCCTCGAACCCGCCGTCCTCCTCGGCGTCACTCATCGTCGCCCTCCGTATCCGCGCGGGCATCAAACAACTCGAGCGCAACCGTCACTTCGGCGTGGTCGGCGTCGGTCGCGGCTGCCTGCAGGCTCGCGGTCGGGGGCGCCAGCAGCCTGTCGACAAGTCGGTCGGCGAACCGCTCGATGACGGCCCGCTGGCCGTCAGTGAGCCCGCCAGCCGCCTCCAGCGCGGCAAGCGCCTGTCCGACCTGGCGGTGCTGCACCTCAGCACCCGTCTCGCGGATGGCTGCAGCCGCCCGCTCTGGCCGAGCGTCGCGACCGACCTCGGCGTGCTCCTCACGGGCATCAGTCGTCATCGCTGGTCACCTCCGTCGGACCGCCGGCCTGGGCCTCGATGTCGCCGTCGACGGTGAGGTTGACGTCACGAAGCCGGTCTGCCGTCGCATCGTCGGCATCCCACAGCCCTCGATCGATGGCCTCCAGCAGGGTGTCCGTGATGGACTCAAGCGCCCACGGGTTCACATCCCGGAGCCACTCCTGTCGGTCGGCATCGAGCGCGTACCGATCGGCAACGGACGCCCACAGCGTGTCGCTCACCACGCCTGTCGTGGCGTCCCAGCCGAGCACGACATCGACTGTCGAGGAAAGGTCACCCGCGCCTTTGTAGCCGTGCTCCTCCATGGAGTCGAGCCACTCGGGGTTGAGGACCCGCGCTCGCATCGCCTTGCGCACCTTCTCTTCGTTCGTGTAGACGTCAACATTGTCTGGGTCCGAGGAGTCGCCGACGTAGGAGGCGGGCTCCTCACCCGCAGTCTCCGCGACGGCCGTGATGAAGCCGCCGTGGAACGCGTACCAGTCCGAGGAGTCGAACTCGTCCTGTTCGGCGGTGTCCTCGATTTTGACTGTCGCCTCCACGTTGCCCAGCCGCCGTTCGAAGGATGCGTGCGCCTCGGTTGTTGTCCCTCGGGAACCGAGCGCGTACCCGCCCCACTGGACGTAAACCTCCGCGAGGTCGCTGCGGTCCTCCCAGTTCCCCTCGTCGACCGCCTTGTTCGTCCCTGCACCGTAGCCGCCGGGCTTGGTGGTGAACACGCGGTGTTTGGCCGCCTTCGTCGGCTTGTCCACACCGTCGGCCTCGAGGTCCGCGGCATCCTCCTCGACGTGTTTCTTGACGTAGTTCTGCTCGTAAGACTCGTCAAGGGCGACGACGGCGTCGACGGCGTCATGGATGACGCTCGCCGCCTGCGGGAATGCATCCCGGAATAGCCCCGAAACCCGAGTCGTCACGTCGATGCGCGGCCGCCCGAGTTCGTCGAGCGGGATCGGCTCGACATCGTCGATGCGACCGGCGTCGGTCCACTGCGGCTCGACACCCATCAACGCGAGCACCTGCGCGATTGTCTCCCCACGCGTCCGCACTGTTGGTGTCCCCCACGCGACGACACCGATCTCTTCGGGGTAATCGCCGGTCTCGTCGGCGTGCCGCTCGGCAACGCCGGCAGCCACCTCGCTGCCGACTGCCCACGCACTCTTCGCCGGCACTTTCCGTGGGTCCAGTGTGTAGAAGTTCCGGCCCGTCGGCAGCAGGTCGACGCCGCCGCGGGTTGGCGCGCCGCTACCACCGGGCGGGACGTACTCGCCGGCGAGCGCATCGGCCGTCCGCGGAATCTCAGCCTCGGCGCCCGCTACTCGCGGGGCGGCCTCCTCACAGATGTACGCGAGCGCCGCGCGCAGGTCCTCGTGTGCACCACTCGAGACGCGGGCGTCACCGAGCGGCTCGATATCGACAACCATGAGCTTCAGGTTCACCTCGTCGTCTGGGCCAGCTGCTCGCTCGTCGGCGGGCACGTCGAATCCCTCGGCCGCGAGCGTCGCAACTAACTCGAGGCTCGTCTCGTAGACACGGTCGGCCGCCTCGGCGTAGGTCATCCCGAGGTCGTGGTCGTACTCGCCAGGGGCGTCCAACATCGTCTGGTAGTCGACACCGAGCACGCCCGCGACACTCTCGCGCAGACTCGGCGCCCCCGGGTTCTCGAGGCGGGTCAGCGCAACCAGATACTCGACGAGGCGGTCGTCTGCGGGCGGCTCACCCATCGTGTGAAGCCCCATCCGTATCTGGGTCGTCTTCACGTCGGTGAGATACTCGTGGACACGCTCGACCAGCTCATCGACATCTACCTCGTCGCCCGCTACCTCACCCTCCGCAAGCGTCGTCCCCGCCTCCTCGGGACCGCGCACGTCCACCTTCTCGTCGACGTCGCCGGCGAGGCCGAGCTCGGCCGCGAGGTCAAGCTCGTCGACCGTCTCGCGCAGCAGCTGCTCGAGGTGGTCGCCGTCGTCGCTCCGGGCGTCCTCCATACCGGCCTCGCGATAGCGGTCCGCCAGCTCTTCAAGCTCCGCGAGGTCGTCGTAGGTGCCGGCGTTCGACATCACGGGCGTGAGGTGGTCGACGACGGCCGCGTACGACCGCCGCTTCGCCTGAGTCCCCTCGCCGGGATTGTTGATGATATACGGGTAGATGTTCGGGAGATCGTCGACGAGCCCGTCGGGAGCGCTCGCACCGTTCAGCCCGACGGTCTTGCCCGGCAGCCACTCGAGACTGCCGTGGGTGCCGAGGTGGACGACCGCGTCGGCCTCGAACGCGTTGCGGAGCCACGCGTAGAACGCGACGTAGTCGTGTGGCGGTTGCAGATCCGAGTCGTGGTACACCTTCGAGGGATCCATCCCGAAGCCGCGGGGCGGCTGGACCGTCACGAGCACGTTCCCGAACTCGACGCCAGGAATCGCGAACGGGCGGTCCGGTGGCTCGCCCCACTCCTCGCGAACCGCGGTCTGAAGCCGGTCGTCGGCCTCGTGGAACCACGACCGATAGCGATCAGGCCCGACAGTATCAACGCTCAGCGCGCGGACGTCCTCGGGCGCGACCCACCGGTCGTCCAGCGTGAGCTGGTCGGTGAGCTGCTCCATCAGGTCCGCGCCGTCTGGTGGTGTTTGACCGTTGAGGTCGTAGCCGCGGGCCCGGAGTTCCGACAACAGGTTGACAGTGCTCTCGGGGGTGTCGAGGCCGAAGGCGGTCCCGATACCGTCGTCGCTCGGTGGGTAATTGTGGAGGACGACCGCGACCCGCTTGTCAGGGTTCGGAACGTGTCGGAGCCGTGCCCAGTTGACCGCGAGTCGCGCGGCATGGTCGACGCGGTCTTCGATGGGGAAGTGCTGTTTCGGTGCGCTCCCGATATCGGCCGTGTCGTCGGTTCGTTCCTTGCCACTGATCGGATGGGTGATGACGTTGCCGTCGAACTCAGGGAGCGCGACCGACAGCGCGAGTTCGAACCCCATCACGCCCGTCTCGCTGCCCTCGTAGCGCGACCGCGAGCGCATCGTGGTGACGGTCTGGATAACCGGGATACCGAGCCGGTCAAGGAACACCTCGTTGGCACCCTCGTCGGCCGCGCTGCGGCCGCGTTCTTCCATCGATAGCGAGAACATGAACGACGAGCAGACGGCGTCGACGACCGGCTCTCCGTCCGCGAGCAGCCACTCATCGGTGACACGCTCGGCGTCCCAACCCTCGCCGTCCTCGGTCGCTGGGTTACAGAAGATGGGGAGTGCGTTCGCACCCTGGGCCTCGATGGCCCGCACCTGTGCGTCGACATAGCGGGTATTCTCGTGGGTCCAGTGAGACTCGTAAAACCAGACGGCAATCGTCGGCTTGTCGGGGTCGAATGTCGCTGTGAGTTCGTCGTAGCCCGCCCCCGGGTAATCTGGGTGGTAGACCCCCTCGGTCGGCAGTTCGACGGGATCGTCATGGGGCCGCGGCTCGGCGAAGCTATCGACCAGATACCGGATGCAGTTGGCAAGGTTCGCCGTACCGCCCCGCTCCAAGTACTCGTAGACCCGGTCGCGTGTGTCTGTGTCGACGCTTGTGTCCTCGAACGCGTAAGCGTCACCCGTAGATTTGACCACGAGCGGGATACCCGCCTCGCGGAGCCGGTCGACTGCGTGCTCGTAGCCGGGCATGCTCCCCTCGCCGCCGTGGAGCCAGAAGACGACCGCCGTCGCGTCGCCGAGCTCATCGAGGAACGCGTCGACGTCCTCGAGGCCGTCGAGATCGCTCTCCGAGCGGGCCACCAGCTCCGCGTCCACCTGCTCGGCCGCCTGCCCCGCCGCCCCGAGCTCGTTTTCCGTCGCCGTGTATAGTCCGATGGTTGGCATAACGTTGTTAAACCTCCGTTTCGCTAATACAAGTATGATTGAACAGAGCACAAGTGAAAAGGATTCCGGCGCGACCTTCGCCGATGTCGTCGGCCAGACGGAACTGAAGGAGGCGCTGCTTGCCGTCGCGACCGACGACGACCTCGACGGGCTGCTCGTCGAAGGAGAGAAGGGCACCGCTAAGTCGACCGCTGTGCGGGCGCTCGGCAATCTCCTTCCCAGCCAACGGGTCGTCGCCGACTGTCCGTACGCCTGTCACCCGACGGACCCAGACCGGCAGTGTGGTGACTGTCGTGCCCGGCCCGACCCGCCGGTCGACCGGCGGCGTGTGCCGGTAGTGACACTGCCACTGGGGGCGACCCGCGATCGCGTCGTTGGCACGCTCTCAGTCGCGGACGCGATGGCTGGTGACGCTGAGTTCGACCCGGGTCTGCTGGCGCGTGCCAACCGCGGTGTGCTCTACGTCGACGAGGTGAATCTGCTGGATGATCACCTCGTGGACACATTGCTCGATGCGGCTGCAAGCGGGCGCAACCGCGTCGAACGAGACGGCGTCAGCGTTGACCACCCTGCGGAGTTCACCCTTGTCGGGACGATGAACCCAGAAGAGGGCGACCTCCGGCCGCAGCTCAGAGACCGGTTCGCGCTCCATACAACCGTCACCGGCCTCGACGATATCGACGACCGGATTGCTATCATCGAGGGTGCGCTCCGTCCCGAACAGGCGGACGACAGACCCGACGAACGGGTCGAGACGGGCGGCGACGACTCGGCTGAACCTGCCGCTCAGCTGGCACGGGCTCGCGAACTGCTCGCTGACGTGGAGCTCCCCGATGAGTTCGCAGCCGACATCGCGGAGCTGTGTCGAGATGCCGGCATCGATGGCCACCGTGGCGACATTGCGACGGCCCGGGCGGCGCGAGCGCTGGCAGCGCTCGACGGCCGGACGCGCGTACTCGAGTCTGACGTGCGACGCGCCGCCGAACTTGCCCTGTCACACCGGCTCCAATCGACCCCGTTCGAGGACGCGCCGGACCCCGAGGAGGTGGTCGACGACCACTTCGACGACGCGGAGGACGGTGAGCCGGACGACGGGACGGACGCTGGCGGCGAAACCGAGTCCGAGTCCGACGGCGAGGCGAATGGCGATGGGGACGAGGAGACGGACGCCGGAAGCGACGGCGAAGACGGCGAAGAGGGTGAAGCGCCCGACGGAGAGCCGAATAGTGGACGCGGCGACGAGAGTGGCGACCCAGAGGCCGACGAGAGCGACGACAAAGCGTCGTCCGACGATGGCGACCCGGAGGAGTCTCGCTCTGATGAAGGAGGTAACCCAGAGCCTGTGTCGGCAGAGGGAGACAACGGTGGAGACGCTGATGGCGAGGGATCAGACAGCCCGGCAGAGGAAGAGCAGGAGGCGACGCCACTCGTCCCGGGGGCCGAACGGGCAGGTATCGGCGAGGCTGCTGCACCAGAACTGGGGGTACCGGACGCGGCTGACGTCGGGTCGGCTGGCGAGGGGCGCGGCGAGGCGGCCGCGACAACTGCGGGGAGCGGGTCACTGGTGCGTACCGAGCGGGCGTCGGATGACGACCCCATCGACGCCGCGGCGTCTATCCGCGCGGCTGCGGCTCGCGGCGACGACAGTGTCGAGTCGCGTGATCTCCGGCGGTCCGTCCGGGCGAGTGACGCCGAGACGCTCGTGCTCTTTGTCGTGGACGCCAGCGCGTCGATGCGGCCGGCGATGCGGGCGGCCAAGGGGACAGTCCTTGAGCTCCTGCAGGACGCCTACGAGGCGCGTGACGCCGTCGGCTTCGTCGCGTTCGCCGGCGAGGACGGCGAGGTGCTGTTGCCGCCGACGGACAGCGTCACGCTTGCGGCCCGTCACCTGAAGGAACTGCCGACGGGTGACCGGACCCCGCTGCCCGCCGGGCTCCGGACCGCGGGTAGCGTGCTGGACCGCGCAGACCCCGACGCGAGCGTGGTCGTGCTTGTGACGGACGGGCGGGCGAACGTCGGCGAGAGCCCCGTCGCGGAGACGCGGGCCGCGGCGGCAGCACTCGCCGAGCGGGACCCGTCGGTGGTCGTCGTGGACGCCGGTGACGAAGACGACAGAGGGGCACTCGTCGACACGCTCGTAGAGGTGACCGACGGTCGACGGGTGCCGCTGGACGCGCTCTCGGCGGCTCGGGTTGACGCCGCGGCCAGGCGAAACTGAACTTTCGTCGGACCCGGAAGTTTTACAAGTGCGCTTGTCTTTGGTCAACTCGAGTTTCACATGGCGACAGCGACTGACACGGTGACTGGACGGATCGACGGCGCGCGGACGGAGCTGACGGCGACACAGGCGCTCGCGGGGCTGTTACTCGTGGGCGTGCTCGGCGGCGCGCTGCTGTTCGCACAGGAGCCCGCGCTCCACGACGCGATGCACAACTTCCGGCACGCAGCCGGCATCACCTGCCACTGAGATGCTCGCCGGGTACGCGACCCGTGGGCTGAAGGCGGGAGCCGCCGCAGGGGCGGCCTTCGGCGCGTACGTCGCGCTCGTCGGTAACCCCCTGGTCCGCCACGCCGAGGCCGTCACAACCGGCCACGCCCACGTCGGCGAGGCAGGTACCCTGCTGGGGTCGGCGACCAGCGTCGCCGCTGGCAGCCTGTGGGGACTGCTCGCCGGCCTCTGTTTTGGGGTCGCGTACTACCTCGCAGAGCCAGCCCTACCCGGCGGCGCGGAGGCGCGCAGCTATCTGCTCGCCGCGGCTGGCTTCGTGACCCTCGCGGGCGCCCCATGGCTCGTGCTCCCGCCGCAGCCGGCCGGCGTCGAGCCGATCCTCGGCGCGGACACGCGGCTGGCCTGGTATGGGGGGATGATTGTCGCCGGCGGCCTCGCCTGCGGGCTCGCGCTTGCCGCATACAAGCGGACCCGCGGCACCCGCCGGGCGAGCCGGCTCGCAGCCGCGGCCGCCCCATTTGCGCTCCCGCTCGGGCTGGCTGCCGTTGCTCCGGCGACCGCGAGTGCCGGCGACCCGGCGCTCGCGGCTGTCTACCGCGGCGTCGTCGGCCTCGGACAGGTGCTCCTGTGGGGAACGCTCGCGGCCACCCATGCGTGGCTCTGTCGGCGCTCGCCGCTCGCCCCGACCGTTCAAGAAGGCCCAGCGGGGGCCGACTAATGGACGATCGGACGCCGGAGGTTGCCGCGAGCGGCTTCACCGACCACGTGCTCGTCTGCACGACCGACCGCGACGAGCACGCCTGCTGTGGCGACGCGGGCGCCGAGGCGGTGCTCACGGCCGTCAAGCAGTGGCTCCGCGAGCGGGATGTCTTCTGGTCGAACGTCCACGTCGCGGAGACGAGCTGTCTCGGCCTCTGTAGCGAGACTGGCACGGGCGTTGTCCTCCAGCCGCGGGGCCGCTGGTACGCGGGCGTCACGCCCGAGGAAGTGCCCGACCTACTGGCCGAGGAGTTCGGCCCCGAGGTCGACCGGCTCGGTGCCGGCGTCGCGGTGGAGTAGCTACGCTTATTCACCCGGCCGACAACGCGATGATATGCTCCTCGCGGGCGGTATCGCCGGCGCGCTTGCGACGGGTGCCGTCGTCGGCGCAGGCCACGCGCTCGAGGCTGACCACGTTGCTGCGGTGGCCACGCTCGTCGACGACGAGACGGCACGCCCCGCCCGCGTCGGCGCGTCGTGGGGTATCGGCCACGCCATCCCCGTTGTTCTCCTCGGAATCGGACTCGTCGCTGTCGGCGTCCAGCTCCCAGCCACGGTGACGGCCGGCGTCGAGACGCTGATCGGGCTCCTGCTGATTGCGCTGGGCGCACGAACGCTGTGGCGGCGGCGACACCACGCCGGTGCCGCCGACCACTCACACCTGCAGGTCGGCCAGCTCTCTGTCGGCGCAGCACACACCCATGGGTTCGACGGCGAGTCGCTCGCCGTCGGCGCGCTCCATGGCATTGCTGGCAGCGGTGCGCTCGTCGTCCTGCTTGTCTCGACGGCCGCCACCGTCGGGACAGCACTCGCCTTCCTCGCCGGCTTCACGCTGCTGTCAATCGGAACGATGGCAGCCGTCTCGCTCGCGTGGAGGAACGCCGTCGCGACGGGTCGCGGGCTCGAGACGCTGGCTGGGTTGGCGAGTATCGCCGTCGGCGGGCTCCTGCTGGCCGAGCAGACTGGGATAGTTCTGGTGGCCTGACTCAGGGCTCGACCCGCTGATTCTCGCCGTCCGGGCCGCGAATCCACCGGGCCACCTCGCCGCCGCAGCTCTCGCAGACGGTTCGGACAGCCTCCGTATCGTCGAGCGCGTCGAAGGTAACCGTCTGCCGCCCGCCGCAGTGTGGACAGTCAGCGTACTTCGGCTGGTCGCCGTAAGCCAGCGGCGCACCCAGTGCCAGCGCGCGCACCCGCTCGTCGCCGCGGTTCCAGCCGCGCTGGAACTCGTCGGTGCCGAACCGGATCGCCTCGCCCGGGCCCACCTCGACGGAGCCGTCGGCCGTCTCCCACGTCGCGGTGCCGGCGAGGACCACGAACACCTCCTCCTGTACCTCGTGGGCGTGACAGGCGAACGCGAATGAGTCACCGGGGGCGAGTTCGTAGTAGTTGACCGCGAGATCGGTACAGCTTAGCGGCTCGGTCAGTTGTCGCATCACGGCCGCCGGCTGGAGGGCATTGTCGACGTCGTCGATTCGGACGCGTTCCATACCTGCCCGGGAAGGAATGGCCGCAGAAATGTTCCCCGTCCCGGGCCGGACTCAGAGCCGGTAGCGGTGGAGTCGGTAGGCCCCGAGCCGGCCGTCGCCGTCGTGGTAGGCGACCGGCTCCTCGACGGCGACGGCGGTGTCGTCGGCCAGCGCGGCAGCCGTCACTACACCCTCGGCCGGGAGCGTCTCCCCGTCCCCGGTCGCGGCGTTAAACGTCCGGAGGCCGTGGGCCGCGGGATCGCGCTCGCGGAAATGCTGTGCGCCGGGAACTGCAACCCGGCCGCCGTCGGCGCCGACGCCGCCGGCGAAGCCGCCAACCGGCCCGCGCCAGCGACGCGTTCCGTCTATCGTGTAGCCGAAGGCGGTGTGCTCGTCGGGGTGGAGTCCGTCCGTCTCGCGGGCGTCGACGGCGTACGTGTTGCCCGTGACGAAGACGACGCCCGTGTCGGCCGCGTGGACGTGGTTCGGATAGGCGTAGAGCCGCTCGTCGCCGCGGTCGACCGGCGTCGCGAGGTCGGCCCGCCACTGCTCTCTGCCACCGGGCCCGAGCCGATAGCCTCGGTAGTCGCCATGGCTCGCGGCGACGACCCCCGCCTCGCACAGCGAGACATCACCTACCCGCCGGTCGCCGTCGGTGCCAGGGTCCCACTTCCACCGGGCCGCCCCCGTCGCCGCGTCGAGCACGACCAGCCCGTGCTGGTGGGTGCCGGGACAGCGGTTGTACGCGACGGCGACCCGCTCGCCGTCGGCGTCTACGGCGATAGGCGAGGCGTCCGCGCGGTAGGTCCACGCGAGCGTGCCGTCCGGCTCGAACGCGTAGATGCGACTCCGGAACTGCCGATCGCCATCGACCCGTTCGTAACGGCGTGCGGCCGCGTAGAGTCGGCCGTCTCCAGCCGCCAGCGACGCGACGAACGGAAGCTGGAACCGCGTCTCGTCGACGGGCTCGCCCACGTCGTCGGCGCTCCGGTAGCGCCAGCGGACGGCACCGGTCGCCGCGTCGTGGATGCGGACGATCCCGTCGGGGCCACGTTCGCCGACGGCGATACCGCCCGCGACCGGTGTCGCCGCGACGATGGCGGCATCACCGACATCGCAGCGCCACCGCTCGGTCAGTGTCTCGCGGTCGAAGGCCCGGACGGCCCCGTCGGCAGTCCCGACGACGACCCGGTCGTCTGTGAGCGCGACGGCCGATCGTCGGCCAGCGTGACGCGACCGGGCGGGCGTGACCTCGCCGAGCCCGACCGTCTCGTGGGCCGACGACCGCGGCGGCGAGCGGGCGTCACTCATCCTCGACGGGGAACGCCTCGTGGAGCACCTCGTGGGCCTCGCCAAGCCCGTCAAGGACGCTCCCGCCCTGGTCGGTGAGCCGGGCGACGGCACGCTCGGCGTCGCGGACGGCGACGAGTCGTCCGCGAAGGTAGTCGTAGTTGGGGTCATCGGCATCCGCCCGCGCAATCTCCTCCTCAAGGTCGACGAGCGCCGCGTCGAGGTGTCGTTCGACCTCTGAGAGCGTCGTCGCATCCGCGAGCGCGCCGATGGGGCCCTCGAGGTGACCCTCGAGTTCCCGCTCGGCGTGGTCGCGTGCGCTGCGGTCCTCGGTGCCGAGGACGTTCATCAGTCCGAGTCGTAGGGCTTCGAGTTCGTGACAGGTCATAGAGTTTGGTCGACCAGCTCCGAGACGATGCGCTCGCGGTCGAGATGCGAGGAGACAATGCGGTCTGCGTCGTCGGGTTCGACACCGCCGTACCAGACCCCGTCGGGGTAGACAGCAACCATCGGCCCCTCACCACAGCGACCGAGACACGAGGTCCGGGTGACCCGCGCGTCACAGGCATCGGAGTCGCGCACCGACTGACGGAGCCGCTCGAGGACCGCGGGGGCGCCGTCGGCCGCACACGTCTGGTTCGTGCAAACGGCGACGTGGTCGGCTGGCGCATCATGGACGTGCGGGTCGTCGTCGACGTTCTCGCGGTCGGCGTGGGTCTCTTGATGGGTGAGCGCGCGCAACATCGCACGGGCGCCGCCGACGTCCTCCTCGTAGCCGTCTAGTTCCACCTTGTACTTGCAGGTGTCACAGGACATGTTCACGCTCCCGGTGCGGGCCTCCTGCCAGCGGTCGCCGAGCACGTCCAGCAGGCGGGCGTCAGTGCCGAGCGGGTCGCCTGCGGCTGCGTCGACGTACGGGTACTCCGCGTCGAACTCGGCTGCACCCTCACGGATACGACCGGTGAGCACGCCGTCACCCAGCATGTACGGCAGGACGACTACCGCATCCGGTCGGGATTTCGCGACCGTGTGGAGCGTCTCCTCGAGAGTGGGCTCCGTCACGCCGATGAACGTCGCCTCTGCCCGGGAGAACGCGCGGCCCTCGTAGAGCAGCCGCGCCAGTTTGTGGGCGTCGGCGTTCGCGTCCGGGTCCGACGAGCCGCGGGCACAGACGACCGCGGCCACATCGTCCGTCTCGCGGTCGACGCCCAGGTCGGCCTCAACGGCCGCGGCCCGCTCGTCTAGCAGGTCGACCAGCGCCGGGTGGACGCCGAGGTGGCCACCCGCGTTGATCGTGAGGTCGTGACTCGCGCGAGCCTGTTCGACCGCCAACGGGACGTCGTTCTTGACGTGACTGGCGGCGAACAGCGACAGCTGGACGACAGTCAGTTCGGCGACAGCCGGTGCTAACCCAGCGATCGCATCAGGGATCGCCGGCTCCGCGAGCTCGAGAAAGCCGGCGTCAACGGGGACACCCAGCCGTTCCTCGAGGGCGGCCGCCAGCGTCCGCACCTGCTCGTTGGACTTCTCGCGGCGCGAACCGTGGCCGACGAGCAGGACGGCCTCGTCGTTGAGCCCGACCGGCGTCGACTCAGCGGTAGTCACAGCGTCCCCACCTCGCGGCCGGTCGCACGCTCGACGCTCCGGCGGAGCTTCCGACGACGGTCGGCGGCATACAGTCCGGTGGCGTCGCTGTCCGCGTAGACCCACTCGGCGAAGGCCGCCGCGTCTGCACCGTCGGCGAGCCCGAACCAGTGGCCGCCCGAGGATGTCTCCGAGAGCTCGTCCGTCGGCGCATCGACGGGCGCGGCCCGCAGTTGCGTGCGGACGGTCTCGAGCAACCGGGCGTCGTCGTGGACGAACGAGACGCCCACCTCGCCGGCCGACTCCCGGAAGCAGACCGTCCCACAGGACTCGAGCAGGCCGCGTACGAGCTGTGGCCGGTGGTCTGCGAAGGCATCGAGCCGATAGCCACCGGGCTGGCCGTCGACCGGCAGGCCCAGCGCCGCACCCGCCCGCCGCGCCAGCGCGCCGAACACTTGCAACTCGTGTTCGTCCTCGTAGCGGACGACAGAAGCGTCGTGGGCCGACTCGCGGGCCTGGACGTCGTGGTTGCGGCTGTCGGCACCCGCCACCGCGGCGAGTGCGTCGGCGGCCCGCTCGTCGCCGGCTCGCACGGTCACACACTCAGTCGAGAGGTCGCCGTCGCCGGCGACCCGCCCCCAGAAGTACGCCGTCGCCGGCGTCGCCGCCAGCAGGTCGTCGGCAGGCGCCGGGCGGGCGTCCGATTCACTCACCGTCGACCACCTCCACGTCGATTGCGTCGAGCGGACACGCGGCGGCAGCGTCCTCGGCAGCGGCGAGCCGGTCGTCGTCGAACGTCGCGACAGCGGTCGGGCTGTCGGCCGCTCCCGTTTCGTCCGCGAGCGCCGCGATGCCGTCTGCCGCCTCGACGAACCGGTCGTCGCGGACGAGACACGCGAAGATGCCGTCGCAGGCC
Organism: Halosegnis sp.; assembly: GCF_042216475.1. Lineage (NCBI taxonomy): Archaea > Methanobacteriati > Methanobacteriota > Halobacteria > Halobacteriales > Natronomonadaceae > Halosegnis > Halosegnis sp. The sequence continues at coordinate 16,183 of NZ_JBDGTV010000004.1, read as the reverse complement.
TCCCGGTCCAGCCGCACGGTGTACTCAGTAGTCATACTTGGTCTCGTAGCCCCGCGGTGTCACCATCCGATCATCCCAGACGTAGGTGTCCTCGTTGCCGACGAGGATGGTCGTCGTCATGTCGATGAGGTCGGTCTCGCCGAGTGCCTCCAGTTCGCCCAGCTCGACGATCTCCGTCTGCTCGTCCTCGCGGCCCGCACCGTGGACAACGCCGACCGGCGTCTCGGGCGGACGGTGTTCCAGCAGGATCTCACAGCACTTCTCGAAGTTCTCCCGGCGCTTCCGGCTCCACGGGTTGTAGATGCTGATGGTGAACCCCTCCTTGGCGACGGCGTGGAGCCGCGACTCGATGGTGGGCATGTCCGTCAGGTGGTCCGAGAGCGAGACGCTCACGGTGTCGTTAACGAGCGGCGCGCCCACGCGAGCAGCACACGACTGGGCCGCTGGCACCCCAGGGACGACATCGAAGTCCAGCGCCGAGGCGGTCGCCCCCTTTGATTCGATGATTTCGAGCGCAAGCCCCGCCAGCGCGTAGACGTTCGGGTCGCCGCTGCCGATGATGGCGACATCGTTGCCCGCCAGTGCGCGGTCGATGGCCTCCTCCGTCCGAGACACCTCGCCGCACATCGGCGTATCGTATATTTCCTCGGCGTCGTCGGTGATCTCGTCGGGCAGCAGCTCCACGTAGGTGGTGTAGCCGACGATATGGTCGACGTCCGCGAGCGCCCGCTTCGCGCGGGCTGTCATTCCCTCCGGCTGGCCGGGGCCGAGCCCGACCGCGACGAGCTGGCCGGGGTCGGCCTCGAAGTCGTCAACGGTGGCGCCGACCTCCTCCTCGTCATCGTCCGACGAGGCGCCACAGCCCGAGGAACTCGAGGAGGTAGCGCCGCCACAGGCACTCTCCGTCGTGGTGTCGGTCGTCGCGCCGCCACAGGCGCTGTCGGTCGTCGTTTCCGCGGCGGCGCCGCCGTCCGTCGCCGTACTCGCGCCGCAGCTGCTCTCGGTCGATGCATCATCCGTCGTGGTGGTGTCGTCAGTACTCATGGTCAGAAATCCTCCACGTCGCGCCCGCCGCGGGGCGTGACGAGATACTCCTCGTGGTCGTTCTCCCAGACCTCCGTCTCTGCGGTGCCGACGACGATGGACGTCCCCATGCCGCCGACCTTCTCGTCGTGCTCGGTCGCGGCGCCAAGCGTCGTCACCGTGTGCGTCTCGTCCTCGAGGTTGCGGCCCGCGTCGCCGCGCCCCGCATCGTTGAAGATGCCGACCGGCACGTCGTCGGCCCGCTCCTCGCGAAGCACGTCGATAGCCCGCTCGTAATCGCGCCAGCAGTTGTACAGCACGACGACGAACCCGGAGATGGCCGCAGCTCGGAGCTTCTCCTCGATTTCCTTCCAGCCGCGCCACTTGTCGGATAGCGAGACGGTACAGAAGTCGTTCGACAACGGCGCACCGAGATTGGCCGCACCGCCCAGCGCCGCGGTCACGCCCGGCACGATCTCGATAGGGATGTCGTAGGCCTCCTCTTCTTCCGCCATCAGGAACAGCAGGTCGCTTTTTCCGTACACGTTGGGGTCTCCCCCGGAGACGTGGGCGACATCCTGGCCGTCACGGACCCGCTCGAACGCCTCCACCGCGAGTTCGACCTGCTGACCCATCGACGACCGGACGATCTCCTGTTCGGTGCCGTTCGGCCGCGCGGCGACCCCGCCGTCCGTCACGGCCTCCTCGGGCGGGAGCGTCCCATCGCGTCGCAGGAACTCTTGGTAGAGGTTGGAGGCGATGACACAGTCCGCAGACGTGATGACGTCCTTCGCGCGCTGGGTCATCGCGTGGGGAAGCCCGGGGCCGATACCGACGACGTACAGCGTCCCCATGTCGGCCGAGTCGCTCGCCGACATACTACCGCCCCACCGCTACGGTAACGGCGTCGTCGAACCGTTCCTTCTCGCGGGCGAGTTCGTGCTCGCGGCCGCCGGCGATGGCCGAGGCCTCGGCGATGCCCGGCCAGCCGATGAGTTCCTTCGAGCGCGAGGGCGAAGGGCCTTCGAACCCCTCGAGAGTCTCCTTCTCGAAGAGAACGACACCAGCGTCGATGCGCTGGGCAGCCTCGTAGAGCCCCTCCTCGCCCTCCTTGCGGGTTCCGGTGGCGACGAACTCCACGTCCTCGAACCCTAAATCGAGGTCGGCGAGCGCCCGCTCCCAGGCGTCGAGCACCTGCTCCGCGTCGACGCCCGAGACGGTTCCCGTACCGAGGACGACCCCGTCGGTGTTCCGCTTGAGGACGGTGACGTCGTCGCCCACGAGGACGGCCCGCGGCCCGTCAAGCCGGGCGACCGGCCCGAGTTCGTCGTCGAGGACGGCGAGGTTCGTCGCCACCGTCGAGTCGCCGTTGACGACGTGCGTATCCAGCGCCTTCGCCTTGCTCTCGACGCCCTGCTTGCCCGCCGCCTCCGAGGCGGTGGTCATCGCCGGGACGGCGCCCATCCCCGCGAGATCGTTCGCCACCTGATTGGCGCCGTGGTGACCGCCAGTAATGGGGATGGCCCACGTGAGTTCCTCGTCGACGACAACGATAGCGGGATCGTCCCACTTGTCGTCGAGTAGCGGCGCCGTCTTGCGCATCGCGATGCCCGAAGCCATCAGGCCGACGAAACAGTCGTACTCGCCCCAGTGGTCGGCGAACACGTCGCCGTGATACTCGATGATGTCGACCGTCTCGTAGCCGTCACCGATGCCCGCCTCGATGTCGTGGGCGGTGTCCATCTTCCGCCCGAAGCTGATGATTGCGATCTCCTCGGCCACCTCGCCGTCCGAATCCGGCGTCGAACAGTGACCGCTCGATTCCTCGCCGTCCGTGTCCGTATTGATGTCTGTGTCAGTGCTCATCAGTCGTCAGCCTCGCTTTCCGTCTCGTCTGCGCCGCGGTTCGCCCAGCCGTCGTACAGGTACGACCGCTCGTAGCCCACCTTCCGGGCCGCGTCGCCCAGGAGGACTAACGCAGAGGCGCGGTACCCCGCCGACTCCACCTTCGGGCCGATGGTGCTGATCGTCCCCTCGATGATGTCCTCGTCCGGCCACGAGGCATGATAGACGACTGCGACAGGCGTGTCGGGGTCGTGCCCGGCCTCTACGAGCCGGTCCATCGTCTCCGCGACGGCGTGGGTACCCAGGTAGATACAGGTCGTTACGTCGCCCATCTCGAGGAACTCGCCGATGTGGTCTTCTTCCGGCGAGAGGGTCTTCCCCTGCGGCCGGGTGAAGGCGACATGATTGGCGACGCCGTTGAGCGTCAGTTGCGTGCGGAGCGTGGCGCTCGCCGCGAACGCCGCCGTCACGCCGGGGACGATGTAGGTGGGGACGCCCTCGTGTTCGAGCGCATCCATCTGCTCAAGTGCGGCCCCATAGACCGCGGGGTCACCGCTGTGGAGCCGGACGACCGTCCGCCCGGCCTCGTAGGCGTCCCGCATCAACGGTACCAACTCCTCGAGATCCTTGCCGATGCTCGTCACCTGTTCGGCGTCGGCGGCGTACTCGTCCAGCAGTTCGCTGTTGACCAGCGAGCCGGCGTGAACGACCAGGTCGGCCTCCTCGACGAGGGTACGCCCCGTCACCGTCAATAGCCCGGGATCACCGGGACCCGCGCCGATGAACGGGATACCCTCGCCGTCGCCGGCGGTATAGTCACCGACGCGACTGTCCCGCTCTTGGGCCGTCTCGGCGTCGATGGCCGTCTGCGGGTCCGTCATCGTCCCCCCTCCGGCAGGGCATCCCCACAGGACTCAGCGGTCGCCCGCTCCTCCACGACGATGCCACCGTCAGACTCAACGCGTCCACCGTCGATGGCGTCGAAGGCGGCCGTCGCTGGCTCGTCGCCGAGATCGCCTCGCTCGGCGTACGCCAGCGTGTAGTAGTCTCGGTCGGCGAGTTCCTCGGGGTCGTCGGTGACTACCGTCTCGCCGTCCTCCATATAGAGTCGACGGCCGAACCAGACATCGTATCCGGCCTCTGTCAGCCCCGCGTGGGTAGCCGGGGCGTCTGTCACCTTGAACAGCACCAGCCGGTCGGGGCCAGTCGGGGCCGCGCCGTTGGCGGCCTCGTGGAGCGTCAGGCTCGAGCCCGCGGTTATCTCGACGCCGAGCGCGGTCGTGAACGCCGTGACCGCACTGACGCCCGGCACCGTCTCGACAGCTACGTCCGGATGGAACGCCGCGAGCGTCCGGCGCAGGTGGCCAAACGTCGAGTAGACGTTCGGGTCGCCGAGCGTGACGAACGCTGCGGTGCCCTCGCGGGCTTGGGGAGCAATTTCAGCGGCGGCGGCCTTCCAGGCCCGCCGCAACTTCGCCTCGTCGCGGGTCATCGGGAAGTCGAGGTCGCCGATGCGCGACTCGGGAACATGGGTAGTCGCGACAGCCCGCGAGAGCCGGCCGGGGGTATACACCACGTCCGCGTCAGCGAGTACGTCACGGCCACGGACAGTGAGCAGGTCCGGGTCGCCTGGGCCAAGACCGACACCGTACAGCGTCACGGCACACCTCCGTCGGCCGCGACATCGGGCGTAGCGCTGCCGATCAGCATGTACACCGGATTCTCCGAGTCAAAGCTCGTCGCGCCCGCGAGTTCGTACCCGTGGCTCACTTGGAACTGCACCACTTCATCGAGGAGATCCCGCTCACGGAACGCCTCGGTAGCGGCACCGGCAACCTCTAGCCGGGAGACGTTCATTACAACCCGGTCGACACCCTCGTCGACCGCGTACTCGAGGACGGCCTCGTAGTTACGCGAGCCGCCGAGGAAGACGGCGTCGGGATTCTCGGGGAGCCCCTCGGGCGCCTCCGCCGCCCGGAGGTCGATCTTGGCGTCGTGGTCGTTCGCCGCGAGGTTCCGTTCGGTGACGGAAAGCCGCTCGGGCTTGCGCTCGAGCGCGGTGACCTGCCCGGCGCGTCGGGCCGCCTCCACCGTGACCGCACCGGTGCAGGAGCCGACCTCGACGAAGTGATCCGTCGGGCCGAGGCCGAGTTTGCCGAGCAGCACCGACCGCACCTCCGGCTTCGTCGGCCCCGCCTTGGCGTCGTGTGGGAGCGCTACGCGTGCCATACGAACCACAAGCCCCGTTGGACGTAAAACAATTGTGCTTGTATTAGGACAACTGTCGTTGTGAGCCGGGCACAGAGCGGCGGTAGCGCGCCGGTCGACCGGCTGTGAACACAAAGCTACTTGAATTACGCGCCACAACGACCGCTATGTCCGAGGAGTCGCGGGAGGACATCGGCGTCCTCCGGAGCAAGCGCAACGCGACCCGCTACCAGATACTCGTCGAGGTGGCGGACCGACAGCCGGCCGTCAGCCAGCAGGAGATCGCCGACGCCATCGGCGTCACCGCTCAGGCGGTCAGCGAGTATCTCCGCGAACTCGTCGAACAGGGGTACGTCGAGAAACACGGCCGAGGCCGCTACGAGGTGACCAAGGAGGGGGTCGACTGGCTCATCACACAGACAGACGCACTGCGCGGGCTCATCGACCACGTCTCGGAGGATATCGTCGGACAGGTCGATATCGACACGGCGCTTGCGACGACCGACATCGCCGAGGGGGATGCAGTCACGCTCACCATGCAGGACGGCATCCTTCGGGCACGAGCCGGTAAGACGGGAGAGGCCACCGCCGTCGCCGTCACAGACGCCGCCGCCGGCGAGGACGTCGGCGTCACCAACTTCGAAGGCGTGCTCGACTACGAATTAGGGACGGTGACTGTCGTCTCCGTGCCGCGGGTGCGCGACGGTGGCAGCCGCGCCGTCGACCGCGACCGAATACAGGAGCTGCTCACCGATCACGATCTGCTCGCGACGGCCGGCACAGAGGCGTACGCCGCTGCGAGCGACCTCGACCGTACGCCAGAGATTCGGTTTGGCACCCGGAATGCGGTGCGCGAGGCCGCCACCAAGGGACTGGACGTGCTGCTGCTCGCGGTCGCCTCGGAGCTGTCAGCACACACCGACGAGCTCCGGGAGAACAACATCAGCTACGAGGTACTCGACGCCGGCTGACTACTGCCGGGCCTCGAGAAACTCGTGAATCTCGGCCATCACTTTCCGCTCGGCCCGATTGAGATGTTCCCACGCCGTCGTCCGCGAGACGCCGACCGCCTCGCCGACGTCTTCTATCGACGTGTCTCGGTTCGATTCATAGTAACCCATCTCGACGGCAGTGGTGAGCACCTCCGTCTGGCGGGCCGTCAGCTCCCGGGCTAAGCTCGTCAGATCCAGCTGGTCCGGGGCGTGGATGTCACTCAGCTCCACGTCCCGTCGTAGCTCCGTCTCGTTGCCCCCTTCTTCGAGGTGGTCGACCACCGCAGCGAGGTCGTCATCGGCGTCCAGATACAGCGTCCACCGCTCCCAGCCCCGCTTGATGACGGTGCCGCTGCGGTACAACACCCCAAGCTCGGAGAGTCGCTCGGCGATGCTGTCCCACTGGGTCGCGTCGAAGGTAAGCGCCGCGAACACCCGGTCGCGGTCAAGCGGACTGAGTGGCTCTACCTTATGTACCGGGTCAGCGGCGCTGAACTCCTCGATGAACCCCGTGATCTCCTCGGGCGGCCCCGACAGCTCGATAATTCGCTTGCGGCTCGCCGCACGGCCGGTCAGCGACGAGCGCGAGCGCAGTGTCACCTCCGGATACGCCGCGCTGATGTCGCTCTCCGGCTCGCCGTGATGGCGGACGAGCAGCACTACTTCGCGCATGTGCGCAAGATGTGCGTGCCACACCAAATATATTCGGTGGAAACGTTAGGGGCGTTGCTATACGTTCACAGGGTATGTCTGGCGAAGACGCGGACGCCGAACTGACACCCGAGGCACTGAGCGGTCCGGTCATCGACCGCCGCACCACGCTGACGCTGCTGAGCGGCACCGCGATGGCCGGTCTCGCCGGCTGTTCCGGCGGTACCTCCGGGGGCGACGAAACGGCCGCGGACGACGGCGGTGACAGCGACGACGGCGACGACGCCACCGAGACGTCGAGTGGGCCGTCGACCGGCGGCCGGCTGACGGCCGGCTGGTTCACCGGCTCCATCGACACGCTCGACCCGCCGTACATCAGCGTCGGCCAGTACTTCCAGGTCACCGCCAACGTGTTCAACGGCCTGGTGACGCTGAAGGAGGACCTCACGGTGCGGGGTGACCTCGCCAAGGACTGGGAGGTGACCAACGAGGGAGCGACCATCGAGTTCGACCTCCGCGAGGGTGTCACGTTCCACAACGGCGCCGAGTTCACCGCCGAAGACGTCGAGTACACCATCCGGCGCACTATCGAGGAGGAGACGCCTGCGGCGTCGAAGCTGGGATCGCTGAAGCCCCTCGACGAGGATGGTCTCGTCGTCAACGGCGACTACTCGGTGACACTCAACTTCGAAGAGCCACTGGCACCGGCACTCATCTACCTCACTCGCGGTCCGGGCCGTGCAGCCACCATCGTCTCGAAACAGGCCATCGAAGAGATGGGCCAAGAGCAGTACGCCATCGAACCGGTCGGCACTGGTCCGTTCGAGGTGGCCAGCCACGAGGTCGGCTCCGAGCTGAAGCTGGACGCCTACGACGACTACTTCGCCACCGACGAAAACGGCAACCAGTTGCCGTATCTCGACGGCGTCGACATCCAGCCGATTCCGGAGGCGTCGACGCTCGTCAGCGCACTCCGCGGCGGTGACATCGACTTCGCGAACCTCGTTCCACTCCAGAGTCTGAGCCAAATCGAACAGGCCGATGGCGTCTCGCTCGACCAGGCGCCTGGTGTCAACTGGTACGGGCTCGCGATGAACGAGCAGAACGATATCTTCTCCTCCCGTGAGGCCCGGCTCGGTATCGCCAAGAGCATCGACAACGAGGCGTTCGTCGAGACAGCCTACTTCGGCAATGCCCTGCCGGACACCGGACCAATCAACAAAGCGACCAACTGGGTCTGGCGCGAGGACAAGCCGACTGCACAGGACTACGCCCCCGAGGAGGGCAAGCAGCTCATCGAGGAGGCAGGCATCGACGGTGCCAGCTTCTCCATCCTCGTCGCGCAGGGGAACACCCGTGCGGCGAAAGCGATGCGTCAGCAGCTCAACGCCGCCGGCTTCGATGTCGACCTCGAGCAGGTCACCTCCTCCACCTACTGGGACCGCTACGCGAAGCTGGACTACGATGTCACCATCTCCGGCTCTGTCGGTGACCCGGACCCGGACCAGTCGCTGTGGAACTTCTACCGCAAGCCCGACGAGGGCGGCGTCTGGAACTGGGTCGACTTCAGCGACGACGAGGTCCACAACCTGCTGGCTGAGCAGCGTCGCCAGCTCGACCGCGAGCAGCGCAAAGAGACCCTCCAGGCGCTCGAAGACCGGCTCATCGAACAGGTCCCCCACGCGTATCTCGTCCACCAGAACGACATCGCGGCCGTCGCCGACAACGTGAGCGGGTTCACCCACATCCCGTTCATGCGGGACTTCTCCACGATGTCCATCGACGGGTAGGCGAGGATGCGTCGCTACATCGCGAAGCGCGTCGCACACGCCGTGTTCATCATGTGGCTCGTCGCCACGACGGTCTTCTTTGGGCTGCGCGCCATCCCAGGTGGCCCTGTGCGGACGATGCTCGGCCAAGAAGCGACGCCCGAAGCGCGGCAGGCGCTGCGCGAACAGCTCGGGCTCAACCAGCCGCTGTACGTCCAGTACGCCGAGTGGATGGTCGACTTGGTGACGCTCGATCTGGGTCGGTCGATCACGACCAGCGAGACGGTCGGGAGTGCCGTCGGTGCAGCTGCCCCCCGGACGCTCTCGATCGCGCTGGTAGCCGTCGTCGTCGGGCTCGGCATCGCGATTCCTGCAGGCGTCATTTCGGCGACGAACAAGCGCGAGCCCATCGACTACGTCGCCACCGTCGCAGCCTTCCTCGGGCTGTCGATGCCGGCGTTCTTCGTCGGTATCCTGCTGGCGCTGGTGTTTGGCGTCTGGTTCAACATACTGCCCGTCTTCGGCTACACGCCGCTCGCGGAGGGGACCATTCCGTGGCTGAAGAGTATCATCCTCCCAGGAATCGCCGTCGGCCTGCCGTACAGCGCCGTCGTGATGCGGATGATGCGCTCGTCGCTGCTGGAGGTGCTCGATGAGCCGTACATGAAGACGGCGCTTGCGAAAGGCGTCGGCTCGCGGGTCCGACTCTACAAACACGCCCTTCAGAACGCACTCATTCCCGTTGTGACCGTCGCTGGCATCCAGCTCGCGCTGGTGCTGGTCGGCAGCGTCACGGTCGAAATCGTCTTCGGCATCCAGGGGTTAGGTCGACTCCTCGTGGATTCGATGCTCGACCGCAACTACCCGGTGACCCAGGTGGTCATCCTCGTCGTGGCTGCCGTCCTCGTGTTCACGAACCTCATCGTGGACCTCGCGTACACAGCTATCGACCCGCGTATCCGCTACGGAGGTGACGAGGGATGAGCACGGACTTCGGGGAGCGACGCGGCGAGTTCGGCCCCGGCGAGATGCCCGAAGAGTACCGCGAGCCGGAGGTCGACGAGGAGTACCGTGGGCTGCGCGGTCGGCTTGTCGACGGCATCCTCGGCGATAAACTGGCGCTCGTGGGCGCACTGGTCGTCGTGCTGTTCGTGGTAACGGCGGCGTTCGCGCCTATCATCGCCCCGCACGGCCAAGAGGAGAAGTTCGGCTTCATGAAAGAGCCCGGGCAGTCGTCAGTCGGTGACTTTGACGGCGACGGCGAGACCGAACGGGTGTTCCACCCACTCGGGACCGACTCGTTCGGCCACGACATCCTTTCACGGCTCATCTACGGCGCCCGCGTGTCGCTGCTCGTGGCGCTAGCGACGCTGGCCGTCTCGCTGAGCATCGGGACCGCTATCGGTGTGCTTGCGGGCTACTACGGCGGGCTCATCGATAGCCTGTTGATGCGGTACGTCGACTTCCAGTGGGCATTCCCGGAGCTTATCCTCGGCGTCGGTATCATCGCCATCTCCGGGGGCTTGGGGGTGACGAACGTCGTCATTGCCATCGGAATCGCCTATATCGATGACTTCGCACGGCTCGTGCGCGGAGAAATTCTCTCTATCCGCGAAGAGGAGTACATCACCGCTGCGCGTGCCATCGGGATGAACGACGCCCGCATCATGGGCCGAGAGATGCTCCCGAACGCCGTCGCGCCCATCATCGTGCAGGCGACGCTGATGATTCCGCTGGCCATCCTCGCAGAGGCTGGCCTGTCGTTCCTCGGGCTGGGTGTGAAGCCGACCACACCGACCTGGGGGCTCCTGCTCTCGCAGGGACGGGACTTCATCAGCCGGGCGTGGTGGATCAGCGTCATGCCCGGACTCGCGATCATGGTGACCGTCCTCGCGTTCAATATGTTCGGCGACGGGCTCCGAGACGCATTCGACATCAGCGAAGGGGAGGTGGACGAACGGTGACGCTACTCGAGGTCGAGGGACTCCGCACGGAGTTTCCCACGTCTCGCGGTGTCGTCACCGCCGTTGATGACGTCGACCTGTCCATCGAGTCTGGCGAGATTGTAGGCCTGGTCGGCGAATCCGGCTCCGGCAAGAGCGTGTTCGCGGAGTCAGTGATGGGCATCGTCGAGTCGCCCGGCCGTATCACCGACGGCGACATCCGGCTCCACGGCGAGTCGCTACTCGACGAGGGGCGCCGTGAGGCGGTCCGAGGCAGCGAGCTGTCGATGATCTTCCAGGACCCGATGAACAGCCTGAATCCGACGCTGCCGGTCGGCGAACAGATCGCCGAAACCATCCGGCTCCACCAAGACGTCGGCGAATCGATCTCGCTGTCGGCCGAACTCAAGCGGAAACTGTTCGGCGCCGCCAAGAACAGCGAGGCGTGGCGCCGTGCCGTCGAGATGCTCGAGGCCGTCGAAATCCCCGACCCCGCGGGACGGGCGACTGACTATCCCCACGAGTTCTCCGGCGGGATGCGCCAGCGGGCGATGATTGCGATGGCGCTGTCCTGTGAGCCGGACCTGCTCATCGCCGACGAGCCGACCACCGCACTGGACGTGACGGTGCAGGCCCAGATTCTCGACGAACTGGCAGGCCTAAAGGAGGCGTTCGACACCTCCATTCTGCTCATCACGCACGATCTCGCGGTCGTCGCGGAGACCTGCGACCGGGTGAACGTGATGTACGCCGGCGAAATCATCGAGCGGGGGCCTGTCGAAGAGTTGTTCGCCAACCCGCAGCACCCGTACACGCAGGGGCTGCTGGCCAGCACACCCCGGCTCGACGCCGACGCGGACGTGCGTCCCATCGAGGGGAGCGTGCCCGACCTCATCGACATCCCGTACGCGTGTCACTTCGCGCCGCGGTGTCCCGAGTCCGACCGTGAGTGTTTCGAGGTGGCTCCCGATTTCCGGTCGGTTGGCGCAGGAGACCACGAAGCGGCGTGTCTGAAGCGCGGAGAGAACCCCGAACTATCGACGGGGCCCGCGGAGGTGTCGGATGACTGACGCACTACTGGAGGCGGAGGGGCTGAAAAAGCACTTCGACCTCTCGAGTGGCGTCCTCGACCGGGTGCTCGGCGACGCCGGCGTCGTCCGGGCCGTCGACGGCGTCGACCTGCGCGTGGAGGCCGGCGAGACGCTGGCCGTCGTCGGTGAATCCGGCTGCGGAAAGTCGACGCTCGGCCGCACGCTGATGAAGCTCGACGAGCCGACGGCCGGCACTGTGCGGTTCGACGGCGAGGACATCACCGACCTGTCGGATCGCGAGATGCGGGCGTATCGCCGGCGACTCCAGATGGTGTTCCAGGACCCGCTCGCCTCACTCAATCCCCGCCAGACGGTCGGCAGCATCGTCACCGCGCCAATGGAGGTCCACGGCATCGGCGATGACAAGGCAGACCGCCGCGCACGGGCCGAGGAGCTGCTCGAGCGGGTCGGCCTCGAGGCGGGCCACATGGACCGTCACCCCGGCCAGTTCTCCGGTGGTCAGCAACAGCGGGTCGCGCTCGCGCGGGCACTGTCGCTGGAGCCGGACCTGCTCGTGGCCGACGAACCGGTGAGTGCGCTGGACGTGAGCGTGCAGGCCCAGATTCTGGACCTGCTGGATGAACTCCAGGCAGAGTTCGGCCTCTCGCTGCTGCTCGTCTCACACGACCTGAGTGTCGTCCGGCAGATTGCCGACCGCGTGGCGGTGATGTATCTCGGCGAGATTGTCGAGACGGCACCCGTCGAGGAACTGTTCCGCGACCCACAACATCCGTACACGCAGTCGCTGCTATCGGCGGTGCCGCGAATCGACCCCGCGGCCCGAACCGACCGGGTCGTCCTCGAGGGGACAGTCCCATCCCCGAGCGACCCACCCGACGGCTGTCGGTTCCATACCCGGTGTCCGGCAATCATCCCGCCCGACGACTGGCAGGGGACCCAGCCGGCGTTCCGGCGAGCGTTCACCTTCCGGAGCCGCATCATCAACGAGGAGGTCGACCCCGAGGCAGTCGCAGCGCGGCTAGAGGCCGAGGGAGAGCCGACCGACGACGAGCGAGTCGCCGAGCGGCTCGCCGAGGACGCCCTCCCGGACGGGCCGGCGCTCCCGGCGGCGGCCCGCGAGACGGTTGAGGAGGCAGCCGCCCGCTTCGCGAGCGGCAACCACGAGTCGGCAGCCGCGCTCGTCAGAGAGGCCTTCCCGTCGCCGTGTGTCGACGAGACGCCGGCGCTGACAGAGACGGGCGACCGGACGGCCGCCTGTCACCGTGTCACGCCCGACCGCGAGCACGAGGCGCCGTCGGTGGGCGGCGGCATTGCTGGCGACGACTGACTACGGGACTGCGTTTCGAGTGGAAGGCGAGGGGGTCAGAGCCCGAACACGGGAACGAACCGGAAAGTGAGATAGGCGCCGACGGTGGCGATTGCGGGCACGACGTTCTGCATCACGACGACCCGAGCGGTGGTGGCTGGGTTGAACAGGTCCGCCGCACGCGGGATATCCTCGGGATCCTCCTCACCGATTGGGGGGAGCTGTTCGCCCTCCTCGTCGGCCGCCAGCGCGTCAACGCTGACCGGCGGCGACTCTGCGGAGCCGACGGCCTCGGGGATGGTCACCGGCCGGGTGGCACGGCCCCACCCCAGTCCGACGATGGACATCGTCGCGATGATGACGAAGCTGGCGGGGATACCCAGCGCCGACAGGAAGACGACGAGCGTGGAACTCACAGAGGCGACGACGATAGCCGCCGTCAGCGGTAGTTCGGTGATGTCGCTGCCCATCGTCTCCAGCGTCCGGCGGGCGATAGTGAACGCTCCGATGGTGACAGCGATACCGCCGAAGATGATGGCTGGGTTCATCGCCAGTTCGCCGCTACCCACGAGCGGCGCGACGGCGTTGGCGATGTTGGAGGTGCCGGAACTGAACGCCATCAGACAGCCGATAGCGACGACGGTGATCGTTCCCGCCAGTTCCCGGCGGTTGGTGGTCTCGTGGACCCGAACAGACGGGATGAGTCCCGAACGATCCACGTCGAGTAGCGGGCCCGTCGAGCGCTCCATCGCGACCAGCCGATTGAGTCGCGCATAAAAGTAGCGACCGATGACCAGCGACACCCAGAAGCCGATGATAGGCGAGACGACCCACCAGGTGGCGATTTCGCCCATGACGGCGAGGTCGAGGACGCCACCAGCCAGCCCCAGGCCGGCAATAGCACCGACAGCGGTCATCGACGTCGAGGCGGGGACGCCGAAGACGTTGCCCAACAGGAGCGCAACGCCGATGAAGAACAGCACGGCGATGGACGTCTCGAGGGTAAACACGCCGGTGTCAACGACGAGTTCCGTCCCGAGCTTCGTCACGACGTTCCGCCCGATAGTCCACGCGCCAGCAAAGAAGAACACCCCCATCAGCGCCGCTGCGCCTGTCTTCGAGATGGCACCCGCGCCGACGGCCGGGCCGAAGGCCGGCCCCGTCGTCGAGCCACCGATATTGTACGCGACGAACATCGCAACGAGCACGCCGACGACCAACAGCAGTTCGACCATCAGGCCGCCTCCTGCGCGTCCTCGTCTGTGTCCTCGTCGTCGGCCCGCTCGGCCTCTTGCTCCTCGAGTTTCTCCTCAACTGTCTCATCGACCGTCTCCTCCACCGTTTCGGAGACCTTCTCCTCAACTGTCTCGTCGACTGTCTCTTCAACCGTCTCTGAGACTTTCTCTTCCACCGTCTCGTCGACCGTCTGCTCGACAGTCTCCTCGACCGTCTCGCTGACCGTCTCTTCGACTGTCTCCTCGACTGTTTCTTCGACTGTCTCCTCGACCGTCTCTTCGACTGTCTCCTCGACTGTTTCTTCGACTGTCTCCTCGACCGTCTGTTCGACTGTCTGTTCCACGGTCTCGCCGACAGTCTTGTCGACCGTTTCCTCGACTGTCTCGCTGACCGTCTCGTCGACTGTCTCGTCGACCGTCTTGCCGACTGTCTGTTCGACCGTTTCTTCGACTGTCTCCTCGACGGACTCGGTTACCTTCTGTTCGACCGTCTCGTCGACTGTTTCCTCCACCGTCTCTCGGACAGCGGTGGTCATCCAGTCGGGATCGAAGCGGGCCATCTTCCAGACGACGTGGATAACGTACGAGATGAGGACCCCAAAGCCGAACGCGAGACCGATGGCGTTGCCGGCGACGAGAATGAGTCCGACGGCGACGGCTATCAGAAGCCCATACGTCAGGTCGACGATAGAGTCGACCTGGCTCGGATTCACGGTCCACCCGGCCGGCCGGTTCGGGGCGGCCGGTGCTGGCTGCGGCATGTCAGAGAAAGCATCTACTAGGAGAGAAGCGATGTCTGGTGAAGTACCTTGGCAAACGCGGTCCGCGTCGGTGATCGAGCCGTTCTAACAACCTACGAGGGCGAGTTCCCCGACCCACTGGGGTCGGGGGTGAAGCCCGACACTCGGCCTAGTGTTCAGTCTTCTCGATATACCGTTCAACCACTTCCTCCGATACTGCCCCTGTAGTCCCCACGTAGTACCCGATCTTCCAGAATCCGCCGCCCCAGAAATACGACTCCCGAATCTCGGGGTACTGTTCCAGCAAGTGCTTACCCGAGTACGACTTGAATTGCCGAGCGATGTTCGCTGGACTGTGCTTCGGGTCTGTTTGCACGAACAGGTGTACGTGGTCGTCTGCAATCTCCAACGCCAGAATCTCGTGCCCGAAGTGGTCAGCAGTCTCACTAAACAACTCCCGCACATCGTCTTCAACCACGTTGAGAACCGGGTGGCGGTACTTGGGGCACCAGACGAAGTGATACTTGCAGGAACTAACCGAATGTGCATGACTGCGGTACCCCTCCATCCCTAATCCCTACATTTATGACAGTCTGGAACGGCTGTCAAAGTATGGGTGAAGAAGTCACGAAAACCATTCAGACCCGACTTCACATAGCGTCTGGTGAACGGTCGTGGCTTCACGACGCCCGCCTCACATCACGCGAGATATTCAACGACACCATCCGCCTCAAACAGCAAGGGTACACTCGCACCAAGATACAGAACGAGGTTGACCGCGACGACTTCTTACGGAACAACAAGTGCGCGGTCGTCGGCAAAGCCCTCCAAACATGGGACTCGTACCAGTCACTCAAAGAGTGGTGGGAGAATCAAGACGACCCTGATGGCGGCAAGCCGACGCCGCCGAGTACGGACAAATCTGGTGCGTACCCGCTCGTGATGGCGCACACGGAAGGCTACCGCCTCACCGTGGACGACGACACAGACCGCGTCCAGTTCCGCATCAGCCCAAAACCCTACAAGAAGGTAACAGGCCACTTGCGTGGTAAACCAGATGCGATGGACGAACTTCGAGACGCCATCACGTCGGATGAGGTGGATGTGGGGCAGGCCGAACTCCTGTACCGCGATGGCGTGTACTACCTACACGTCACGGTCACACGCGAGTTCGACGTGCCCGACCCCGACACCAGCGACACGCTCGTCGGTGTGGACATCAACGAGCGCAACATCGCTCTCACCGCCCTCGACCGCGAGACGATGTGGACGAAGGGCACACTCGTCCTCGACTACGGACGAGTCAAACAGGAACGCCAACGCTACCACACCATCACCACGCGCTGTCAGGAACACGGTAAGACAAGCATCCACCGGAAACTCGATGACAAAGAGGAACGATTCACCGAGTGGGTGTTG